>JAGAOA010000054.1 GCA_017623955.1 Opitutales bacterium | reverse complement strand
CTCCATCGGATACATAATATAGATAACAAAACAAATAAAACACAGGCAACAACACCAACATGCAACCCACTAACAGCAAAAATATGCATTGTTCCTGTGTCTTTAAACCAAGTTTTCTGTTGCGATGTCAAATTAGCTTTATTTCCTAGCACCATGGCTTTCAATGTGTTGAGATACTTTGAATTGTCTTCATCAATACAAAAAGTTTTAGACAACGAATTATCTATTTTCTCGGCTATATGTTCACCCCAATACTTTTCATCTCTACTAGATATAATTTTAACGTCGCTAGGATTGGCAAACATCTTAAAATACACAAACCTACTTTGAAGATATTTGTTAAATGATCTAGTTGCATCTATGTCTTTTACATATCCCCATGCCATCGGTTGTTTATCTACAACAGAACGAACTACACCAAAAACATTTATGACATCTCCTCGCTTTATATATGGAATATCGTATTGCTTGCCTTTCTTATAATTGGCAAATGTAAACCAAACTTCACTTCCAACAAGAAACTGATACTTACATTCTTGAACGTTCACAATACCATAAACTGTTCCCTTCTCAGAATAAGAAACTTCTAAAACTTCGCCTTTAAATGTAACTTCGCTAGGCGGAAACGACGGATTTGGATTTTCTTTAACACGAAGAAAAAATAGGAATACACAAATACAGAAAAACGACATCGCTATCAATATGCGACGTATTAAACGAACCTTTGATTTAGACACACAACAATATCTAAAAACACTACAAATAAACTCAAATATTAAAAGACCTACTCCTATCCACAAAAACGTAAACGAATAATCGCGTAAGTTTGCAAACGTTCCAGCCAAAGTTGTAGCAGACATTGCCGCAACAAAGAAAGAAAACACAGGATATGCTACTAAACTCTTTTTTAATAAATACCTCATTCTAAGATAAGATTTATAGTACAATCAGCAGAAAAATCAAATTTCAAATTACCTACTACTCCTTGTTTTTGCACATTGCAAAATTGGTCTCGCATTTTTGAAACTTGAAAATCTGACGACATCATTGCTGTTATCAAAAGATTTGCACTATCGTATCCCCATGCAGCAAATATACTAGGCTTACGCGAAAACTTGTGAAAAAATGTTTGTTTGAATTTTTCAGAAAATGATGAACACTTCTCAAACAACGAAATAGGACATTTACTATGAAGCGATGGTACTACGTTTAAATCCATACCTCTATTTCTAAAAAGCAAGCCTTTATAGCCATTTTGTTTTAAAGATTTTTCTAAATAGGGAAATTCAAAACCATCGCCAATATAAAATATGGCTCGGGGCTTCTGTGTAATAATTTGTGATGCAAAAATATCAAAACGAGTTTCGCCTTTGGTAAAAAAATCCCGAAAAACTTTTCTATCGGATGCTGAAATGGAAAAGTTGAGAAAATCTCCCGCAGACTTACCTGCATTAGAATCTTCGGACAATATCACAAATGTTTTTTCCCCGTCTTTTTTCAAAGCACATTCTGCCAACATATCAGCCTCTTGAGCGATGTTAAAAAATATTCTAGTAGAATTATATCCCTGCACAGTGGCTGGCGGATAATTCATCATAAAATTAAAAAAAGCTCCACTCATACCTGAGAATAGTTTGTGAACTTTTATAATCTCTTTATCAAAACCTACACAAAAAACTCGAACACCTTTTTCACTCAAATTTGAAACGGCTTTTAATGGAGGATTTTTTGCGTTTATATCTTCAAAATAAAACTCAAATTTTTCAGATTGCTTATGCGAAGAGTTAAATTCGGCAAGAGCTAAAGCCATACCATCGGCTATATCTGTCGCAACTGGTGAGTTTGAAAGAGGAAGAATTACTCCTATTTTACGCTCCAACTTTCGTTCAAATGCCAAATCGACTTTAGTTGAACACGCACACACACATAGAAAACAAGTTGTTAATAGTAGTAACTTAAAAAATTTCATATCACGATTATGCACAATACGTAACGTATTTAAACATTTTTTTATGAAAAATATTGCTAATTTACGAATATAACTTAATAAGTATTTCCCTGTTCAGTTATGGAGAATATAGTATATATACCTTTAGATAATTCAGTACCAAAAACAATAGCCAAATGGTTATGTTCCAATTTTGTCGATGCACAAATTCCTACGTATTTCGACAATTCTCTAGTTATTGTTCCAACAAAGTCGGCTGTAAAAAACCTACGAGCAGAAATATTAAATATGCTAGCAAAAAAAGGTATTAAAGCGATGTCGGGATTAACTATAACGACTTTAGAACAGTTTATATCTAAAATTACAACATCTACTCAAGTTGCAACTTTACCTGAACGCATTGCCGCATGGCTTCAAGCCCTTGAAAGTGCCAAAGAATATTCCGCCATATTTAAAAATGGACGTCCTCCACGAGAACGTATGCTTGAAACTGCAAAAGAACTAGAAAAATTAAAAAGTATTTTATCAGAAAAGCCATACACCTTTGCCGATGTACATAATTTCTTAAGTTCAAATTCAAATTTTGAAGCATTTGAAATATCAATCTGGAAAGAACTAAAATTTTTAGAAACAGAATACAAAAAAGCCCTTGGCGATAAAAAATGCAAATACGATGCTTTAATAGAAGCATTAAAAAATGCAGAAACAGAATACAAAAAAATTGCCATTGCAGCAAACGCGGATATTCCAAGTAGCACAAGTGTTTTATTAAATGCATTAGCGAAGAAATCTAAAACATATATACTTGTTGCATCAAATGCCTCAAAAGATAATTTCGATGAACTCGGAAGACCTAAACCAAGCTCATACGCTGAAAAATCTATAGATATTTCAGAAAAGAATACTTTTGTTTATACATCGGTTGAAGATGAGGCTGAAAGTGTCGCAAAAATAGCAATGAAATATGCAGACAAAGCTTGCAACGCATTATCTGTATCGTGCGAACAGACAAAAAATGCAGATATATTCATTACATACTTCAACAAATATGGGATGTCGGCATATATTCCAGAAAATAAAAAGTTATCGCAAAGTGCGTTATTTAAACTTTTAAAAGCATCTGCCGTATGTAAAGAAAACGATATGTTTTCACGCTTCTTTGAAGTGTTGATAAATCCATTAATGTCTACTTACATTGCCAATAAAACTGGAATAGAAAAAGCTACACTATTAAAATGTACAGATGAATTACGCGAAAGATTTGTTCCAACAACTTCACAAAAGCTCATTAATATTATCACAAATCGCAATGAAATAGATATTGCAAATACATATATACTCATTAATGAAACAATATCTAATTTAACATCGTCTGATGCAATAAAAGTATTAAACACCGCACAAGATATAATGACAGTTGTAGAAACAACACCAAACTTCCCCATTGATTTTGAGCGAGAAGCTCTAGAAGTCTTAAAAACTACAGCAGAAGAAATTGCAAAAATAAAAATAGAACTGTTGCCTAACGAAGTGAATGATTTATTGCTGAATTCGCTTGATGTTCCAAGTTCTGAAACAAAAAACTATGAAAACGCAATAGCTTTAAACAACTGGATTGAAATTTTTTGGAGCAACAAACAACATCTGCTTTTATGTGATATAAACGATGGTACTGTACCATTGACCGAAAGTGAAAATCAATTTTTAACAGACAATCTAAAACAACGTTTGGGCTTGAGAAATTCACAAATTAGACGTGCTCGCGATGCCTATATGCTAGAAACATTATTACAGACTAGGCCCAATAGCACCCACATATTATTCTCTCTAAAAGACGCCTCAGAGGCGCCAATAATGCCATCTAGAATTTTAATGCAAGCAGATGATAAACATTTAGCATCAAGAATAAAATTCTTATTTACAGAACCGATACGCGAAAAGATGGAACTATCTGCCCCAACACCAATTCCTTTAAACATTAACAAAAAACTACCTGAAAATTTTTCGATGTCGGCTTCAAAATTTAATACATATTTAAATTCGCCTATCGAATTTTATGTGAATTACATTCTCCAAGCAAGCGAAGTAACACCAAACAAAACAGAACTTGATGCATTACAATATGGAACTATTTTCCATTCAATAATGGGAAAATTTGCAACTTCAAGGTACAAAAACAGTCAAAATTCTCAAGAAATTTATTCATACTTGAACTCGTGTATCGATGAATTTCAATTTAATGAATTTGGTAACGAGTTGTCGGCTGAAGTTAGAATTCAACTTTATACAATGCGTCAAAAATTGGCGGCTGTTGCAAATGTACAAGCACAAAGAGCAATTGATGGTTGGCAGATTTTTGAAAAACCTGAATGGAGATTTTCAATAAATATAAATGGAATGCGTACAGTTGGTTCTATTGATAGAATAGATTATAATCCCAACCTAGACAAGTATTGCATTATTGACTACAAAACATATTCTAAATTTGAACTAGAAAAAACTAAGAAAACTCACTACAAAACTACTGACGAAACTGATAAACCTGTTTGGGAAAACCTACAAATGCCTTTATACGTTCTTGCTTTTAATAAAAAAATGCATGTAAACAGTCAATGTGCTTATTTTATATCTCCCAATGATACTGCATCTACGGCAATCGATACTTGGGATATATCGGAACAAGAACTAAACTACGCAGAAGAAAAAATGTGCGATATTATAGCTGACATAAAAAATGAAATTTTTATGGACAATACAAAGCCTCAGTATGAGATGTGTTCAGGCACCTTCAATTTATCAACAAAAACCTTTACCGAACTCTTACAAAAATGACAAAATCAAATCAATATTTTTCAAATGAAAAAGTTTCAGCATCGGCTGGTTCGGGAAAGACTTTCTCTTTAACTACGCGTTTCATAGCATTAGCATGTGTAAAAAGCAAAGATGAAAATTTTAATCCATTCTCTATTATTGCTCTAACTTTTACAAAAAAAGCAGCAGGAGAATTTTTATCGAAAATTTTGACTCGTCTTGCCGACGCTGTTTTATCTGAAAAACAAGCAAACGCCTTAGCCGACGCAACTAGCGAAGTATTACCTATGCTGTCGGGAGAAATGCGTCCAACAAGAGATACATTTGCAAAAGTATTGAAGCTGTGTGCTAGAGATATAAATCGCTTACATTTAAGTACAATAGACTCTTTCTTTTCTACAATCATAAAGCAAAACTCAAACACTCTTAAAATCTTTGCTCCTGTTTCAATTGCAGATGAAGAGGGATTCCAAGCCCAACAATTTATGCTTGAAAGTATTGCTAAAATGCTGGAACACAATGCTCTTTCAGAAGAAGAAATGCGAGCATTTGCTGAATTAGTAAAGAAAGCTGCATTCGGGAAGGAACAAAAACAATATAGAGACGTAATTGAAAATGCAGTTGAAATTGCTCATGAAAAATATCTGCAAAATAGGGATATTTCTTTGTGGGGCAATGCAGAAAAATCTGGAATAAAATACGAACATACCACATTTGATGAAAAAACTTACGCAAGTAATTTTGAGATTGTCGAACGTGAATTAACTACGCAAAAAGAATTCGCAAAACTATTAGACTTCCTAAAAGAACCCATAAACTCGAATTTAAAAAGTGTAACAAGTTCTGTTGTTTCATACGTATTACAAGCAAAACGAGAAGGAAAATTAAAACAAATAACAACTATTCCATACTCGAAAAAATCAATTCCAATTTCTTGCGCAAAACAAATCGATGAAATGTTAGATGTTATATTTACAGAACATTTCAATCGTCTATGCCAAGCAACAAAAGCTGTTGCTAAAATAGCATCATTGTTTGAGGATGAATATGAAGAAGCTGTACGCTCTCGTGGAAATATTACATTCTCTGATATGCCGTTTATTTTATCTGATCCAGAACGCGAAACAGAAAAACAACTCATAGAATACAAATTAGACGCAAAATTTAACCACTGGCTTTTTGATGAATTTCAAGATACTTCAATAATTCAATGGAATGTTTTGCGCAATTTGGCAGAAGAAGCAATACTTTCACCAGATAAAAGTTTCTACTACGTTGGAGACATAAAACAATCTATATATTCATGGCGAGGAGCTACCCCTGCTCTATTTAATGGGATTTCTGACTACTATAATAAAAACGCACAACTCATATCTAAATCAAAACCTCTGACTGTTTCGTGGCGTTCTGGAGAGTTTGTTATAGATGCCGTCAATAGAATTTTCGGCAACAATAAAATGTTGGCTAGAGATTTCAACAACGACTCGGCAAAGATTTTTTCAAGCGAATTTCAAGAACACGTATCGGCTGAATCGTTGGGCTACAAACCCAAACAACCATCTTACGCAAGACTACAATTTTACGAAGCTTCTAGAAATAGTGATGATGACACTACTGAAATTTGCAAAGAAATATTATCAATACTACAAGAAACAGAACCTCTTAAACGTGGAATAACTTGTGCAATCCTTGTAGCAAAAAATTCACAAGCAAATACAATAGTAGATTTCCTTAAAGAAAATGGCTACAACGCATCGGGAGAACTTGCGGTACAAATATCTCGAGACCGCCCTATTGTATCGCTATTTTCAGCGATATTACGTAGACTTATTCATCCTTTGAACAACGCCTCAAATGCTTATTGCGAACTTGCGAATGTATCGGATTTTACCGACAATTTCTCAAACGAATTTATAGAAAAAACGACACTTAAATTATTTACAGATGGCTTTAAGAGCTTTGCTCAACAGTACAAAAACTTTATGTTGAAAAAATTTCCAAAGTTAAAAAATGCAATCGAATTTAAATGGTTGAATGACGCTTGCACGCAACTTGATAATAATGGAATTTTTTCAATAGATGAAGCTGTCGAATTTATTAATACTCGAAAAGTTAATACAACGTCTAGCAAGAGCGTTATTCAGGTTATGACAATCCATAAATCAAAAGGATTGGCGTTCGGAATGGTAATTATGCCAACAAAAATCGAGATACGCCCACGTCAGACAATTCAAAATATCGGCAATGCCATAATGATGTCTCCATCAAGTACTCTTGCTATGATGAATGATACACTTTATAAAGCATATATGGCTAATAAAACATCAGAAAGCTTTGAAACAATCTGCAAAATATATGTAGCCGCAACTCGACCTGAACACGCATTGTACATATTAACTCCAAAATTTGCAGAAAGTGCTTTCACTTCTAATCCAGAAAGCGATATTCCATTTCAACGCCTTTTATTAGAAGCTTTTGAACCTCAATTTAAAACATTTACGACTCCTAAAGATGCAAAAAATTTATACAAAGAAATTCTTGCAAATGGAGGGTTATTAGACATTGGTGAAACTAATTGGTTTGAGAATTTAAAGCTAAAACAAGAAGTATCAACTCAAAGGTTTCCAGAAAATATAAGCGATATAACTTATGTATCTGATATTGAAAGTTTCGCGCCTTCTTCGACAAACTTTCCAAAAAATGAGGACAAAATTCAAGCTGAATTAGGCACAAAAATTCATAATTTTTTTGAAAAATTAACCTCGCTTAAAAACACAAATACAAACGATTTAATATCCGACTTTATTGATAACTCAAAATTACAAAAAGGAATTTCTACACTATTAGCAAACAATGATTTTAGAAAGTTCTTTGACGTAGAAAACTCTTTTGAAGCTAATGAATTACCATTTTCTCGCATCGAAAATGACAAACAAATTGTGGGAACAATAGATAGAGTTGTCGCTATTAAGAATGGTCCTAATTTTGAAAAAGTATTTGTAATTGATTACAAGCCTAATACTATAAATATTCAAAAATATTCGTCGCAGCTATCTCAATATAAGCTCGCGGTTTCAGACATATTCAATGTCCCACTAGAAAATATAACGTGTTTTATTGTAGGATATTTTGATGGAAAAGTTGCAAAAGTTTAAACAAAAAAAACTCGCATTAATGCGAGTTTTTTCGTCTTTGAAAAAGTTTTATTAATTCTTTGAAGTATCATCTTTAAAGAATATTGCAAAGACTACAAATATAACTAGAGATATTGCAGCTTCGCAGAAGAATAATCCCTTCCAATCAATTAATGATACATTAGCCGACGTATTCTTTACAGCTTCAACAACTGCGGATCCCGCATCTTGTGTAAATTCGCCCAACAACCAACCAGTAAAGTATGCACCGAAAATTTGAGATACACCCATCACCATACAAAAGAACAATCCTTGTGCTTGATTTTGAATTTCAGTTGGAGCTTTCTTTGCAATATACATTTGGGCTGCAACAAAAAAGAAACCAAAAATAACACCATGTATAGCAATAGCTATAATGTCTAAACCTGCTTGTTCTGGAGCATACGCACACAAAACATAACGCAAAACCATAGCAGCAAGACCTAATCCCATTGTCCATTTCAAACCAATAAATTTTATAGCCAATGGCAATACAACTAAGAATGCCATTTCAGAAATTTGACCAATACTCATAGTAAGTGTGATGTCTTTTACGCCCATTCCTTCTGATAAGAACTTAGAAAAGAACAACCAATAAATTACAAAAGCAAACATCCATGCACATGAACACAAAATGCAAATTGCATTATTCTTATCTTTAAACATCGAAAATGCACGCAAACCAAGAGCATCTATAATCGACATAGGTTCTCCCTTTGCGGCTGGAGGAGTTTTAGGAAGAACTATCGCAACAACTGCAGCTACAATCGCAACAGACGATGCACAATAAAGAGGAATATTTGTTCCATCAATATCCGTATCGAAAATATGCTTTCCGCATAAAGCAAAAACTGCAGCACATACCCAACCAATAGAACCAAATACACGAATTCCAGGAAATGCTTCAGGAGTGCTATTTGTCATTGCAATAGAAGATGTCAACCCCCATGTTGGCATATAAGCCGCCATTGCTAACAACAAATATATAAATAACAAAGTATGATTTTGTGTAGTTCCTGCAAAAAATAACATTATTGCAACAAATACATTTAATAAACACAAAACCTTTTCAGCATTCATAACCCTATCTGCTAGCATACCAATTATAGGTGACAATAATGCACCCCATGCCATAGTTGCCAATATTGTTGAGAACATAAATCCATCTACCTTAATGTTTGTCAAATATGCTGCAAGCTGTGGAAAGAACACTGCACAAAGCATAAATTGTAAAAACATCATAGCACTTAGTTTTAAGCGTAAAGACATATTCATATAATATAACTCCTTTAAAATTTTAATGTTAAAACTAAACTAGATGTTTAATTATTAATAAAAATCTTTCAATGTTTTTTTGAAAGATTTTAAATTGACACAAACTATTTGTAGGCACAAAATCCAAAGACTATTTCTATAATATATGAAAAACTACTCAGATTTTGTAAAAACTTTAGTAAAAAATTTTCAAGACGCAAACAACCTTCCTTTGAGAACACACGAAAGTATTTTCGAAACTCTCAACATCAATGATAATGGCTCATTGAAAGGTAAAAATATATTGATATTCGCCCCTCATCCTGATGACGAATGTATTATAGGACTATTGCCATTACGCTTGATGGCAGAAGCTGGCGCAAATATTATTGATGTTGCAGTAACGCTAGGTTCAAAACTTGAACGCCGTCAACCTAGACGCAATGAACTTGCGGATGCATTAAAATACTTAAATTGGGATTTGAGGGTCTGTGCAAAGGAAGGTTTCGACAATATTCGTCTTTCAACTAAACATAACGATCTTCAATATTGGAATACATGCGTTGAAGAAATTGTTACTATCTTAAAAGAATATAATCCACATGCCATTTTTGTACCTCATATCGATGATTGGAATGCAACTCATATCGGAACATCGTATTTGATAAGCGATGCAGTTGAAAAGGCTCAATATCAAGGAATAGTCTTTAATACAGAATATTGGGGTGGAATAAAACAAGCAAACTTAATGGTTGAAGCATCGGAAGATTACATTGCATGCCTGATGCAAGCTCTTGCTCGCCACGTTAAAGAAGTTGAACGCAACGATTATCATTTGCGACTTCCATCATGGATGTGCGATAACGTTCGCCGTGGAGCTGAACTAGTTGGTGGACAAGGCGAATCTGCTCCAAAATTTAATTTCGCAACTCTATATAATGCTTTAAAAAGAGATGAAAATGGTGTTTGGAAACCAATGTTCAAAGGCAAATTTATGTCGCTGCAAGAAAATGTTTCATCTATTTTCTAATTAAGAGCTTTCAATTCTTGATAAAGCAGTATCATCATGATATTGCTTTTTTCTATCATAAGAAATGCAAAATTGTTGTTGACTAGCAAAGAAATTATTACTAGATTGTTCAACTTACTTTGTGCATTGTGCCTATGGCAGAAATGCTTGCAAACCTATAATAGAAGAAGAAAAATGGAAGTTATAATTTCACAAGATGCAGTATCTGCATCGAAAAAAGCGGCTCAATATATAGCCGATCTGATCAAACGTAAACCTAATTGTGTACTAGGCTTAGCAACTGGTAGTACTCCATTAGGTTTATATAAAGAATTGATAAGAATGCATAAAGAAGAGGGTTTAGACTTCTCTCAAGTTACTACATTCAATCTTGATGAGTATATAGGATTACCTAAAGAGGACCCTCGCTCGTACTACTACTTTATGCACGAAAATCTGTTTAATCATATAAACGTAAAGCCTGAAAACATCAACATTCCAGATGGTATGACTAAAGATGTATCCAACTTCTGCGATGAATATGAGCATAAAATAAAAGAAGCTGGTGGAATTGATTTGCAGATTGTAGGTATTGGCAATGATGGTCATATAGGCTTTAATGAACCGACATCATCGTTTGCATCACGTACACGCATAAAAACATTGACATACGATACAATTCAAAGCAATGCACGATTCTTTGATAATGACGAGAGCAAAGTTCCGCGTCATGTAATAACAATGGGTATTGGAACTGTTATGGATGCATCAAGCGTTCTACTTTTAGCATTTGGCACAAGTAAAGCTGAAGCAATTTCGCAAACAGTAGAAGGACCTTTGTCGGCTTTTATACCTGCTAGCATATTGCAAATGCACAGGCATACAAAAATACTAATAGACGAACAAGCTGCATCGCTTTTAAAACTCAAAGATTATTACAAGTGGGTTTATGATAGAAAACCTGAATGTAATAAATGGAAGTAATTTAAAATCAAAACAAACAAACCTTAACAAAAGTACAAATATATGAAAAAAGTAAAAGTAATAGTTGTCGGATGCGGAAACATGGGGTCTTCTCATGCTAGAGCATATAATAAACTTGATGAATTTGAACTTTGCGGAATTGTAGACGCACGCAAAGAAGCGGTTGATGCTTTCAATAAAAGCGTAAATGGAAATTATAAACACTTTTCTGATTTTGATACAGCACTCAATGAAGTAAAACCTGATGCCGTTGCAATCTGTACATATCCTGACACTCACGAAGTACTTGCAACAAAAGCTCTTGAATTTGGATGCCATGTTTTTGTTGAAAAACCAATTTCTTCAACAGTTGAAGGTGCTCGTCGTGTTGCAGAATGTGCTAAAAAGAACAATAAAAAGGTTGTTGTTGGATACATTTTGCGTCACCATCCATCGTGGCAAAACTTCATAAAAGTAGCAAAGTCGCTTGGTAAGCCATTGGTAATGCGTATGAATTTAAATCAACAATCATCAGAAAAAACTTGGGCTACGCATAAAAACTTGCTCAATGCTCTAACTCCAATTGTTGATTGTGGTGTTCATTACATTGACGTTATGTGCCAAATGACAGAAGCAAAACCTGTTCGTGTAAGCGGTATATCGGCTAGATTGTCTTCTGAAATTGGCGAAGACAAACGTAATTATGGTCAGTTACAAGTTGAGTTTGATGACGGGTCAATCGGTTGGTACGAAGCTGGTTGGGGTCCAATGATGTCGACAAATGCCTTCTTCGTAAAGGATATGATAG
>JAGAOA010000053.1 GCA_017623955.1 Opitutales bacterium | reverse complement strand
TGGTTGTGGGGCGGACCATCTCAAATAGATACATGGGATCCAAAACCCGATGCTGGATATGATTATTGTGGACCTTTGAATAAACCAATCGAAACAAATGTATCGGGTATTCGCATTTCACAAACAATGCCAATGTTAGCAAAATGTGCCGATAAATACTCTATTGTTCGCAGTGTTACTCATGGTATTTTTGCACATGAAACAGGTTCGTATTTGGTGCAGACCGGTCGTGAACCTGGACGATATGTGTATCCTTGCGTAGGTGCAGTTGTATCGAAATTTAAGGGGTACGATGGTGGGTATAAAGGTGTAATTCCTCCGTATATAGTTTTGACCGCTCCGCAAGGTAGATTTTCAGAGTCAGGTTTTTTGGGAGATAAATACAAACCTTTTGCAACTGGTGGCGATCCTTCTAAAATTCCGTTTGAAGTTGAAGGTATAGTTGCTAGAGGAATACCGCGGTCTCGTCAGCAAATCCGCAGAGAAATTTTGAATGGCGAAAATTCTTTATTCAACTCAATGGTAAAGTCTGGAGCGTTATCGAAACAATGTTCTGCAAAGGAGCAGTCTTATAATTTGATATTGGGAAATGCCGCAAAAGCTTTTGATATTTCTAACGAACCTGATTCTATTCGAGATTTATATGGCAAAGGTCGTTTTGCGAACTCGTGTTTGATTGCTCGTAAATTAGTTGAAGAGGGCGTTCCATATATAACAATAAATTATGGTGGTTGGGATACCCATAAAGGTCATTTTGAAGAGATGTCTCGCTTGATGCCACAAACAGACAGAGCCATTGCTGCACTAATTACCGATTTACATTCTCGAGGCTTGTTAGATAGTACAATTGTTTGGTGGAGTGGGGAGTTTGGTAGAACCCCAAAAATTGATTGGGAAGCTCCATATTTTGGAGGAAGAGGACATTGGGGCAGTGCATTCTCTACAATGCTTGCTGGCGGTGGTTTTAAAGGCGGCGAGGTTATTGGTAAAACAGATTCAAAGGCAGAAAAAGTTGTGGAACGTCCAGTTTCTCCAGCTGATGTGATTGGTAGTATCTATTGGAATTTAGGTATAGCTCCCGATGCAACTCTTAGAACACCACAAGGCGAAGTTGTTCCGCTTACCGATGTTAACGAATCAAAAATCAAGACAAAGGGAGTCCTCAATGAGATTATGTATGCGTAAGGTTGTCCGTAGGATTTTTGTTTGTATAGCTATATTATTTTTTGCTGTTAATTGTTTTGGGCAAGATACGTATCGTCCAAGTGTTGCGTATGTATATCCAGCTGGGGCTCAAATTGGCTCAACCGTGCGAGTTCTTTTTGGCGGAATAAGATTAAATGATGCCGAAGAAGTCATTGTTTCTGGAGATGGTATCACTGCTAAGATTATTGAATACATACGTCCTTTGCGTCAAGGTGAGGTTGCGAGAACTCGTCTGAATTTAGAAAAGAAATTTGCAGAAGATAATCCAGAAGTAAAAGAAAAAATCAAAGAGCTAGGTGTAGAGGGACAACGTTATTTGCGTCGCGAAACAATGAAAATTCCCGAAAATAAAAAGATAATGGCTGATGCCGATAAAAGCTATTATCTACGCTTGTTATCGACAGATGCTTTAGCGGAAACGCTAGAAGTTGAATTGCAAATTGCTCCCAATGCAGATTTGGGTATGCGACAAATTCTTGTACGAACAAAATCAGGATTGTCAAAACCTAAAAATTTTATAATTTCAGATATGTCCGAGGTCACAAAGCCTTCTTTGCGTAAAACTGCCATAGAGCGTTCAAAATCTCCTTTGTATAAATGGGGCGCCTATTATATGGCAAGAACAAAGTATGTTGGTCAACCTTTTTCAGAAATAGAAATAACGCCACCAGTAATTGCTAATGGTCAAATTACAGAGGGTTCGGTTGATGTTTACAAATTTAAAGCAAATAAAGGCGAAACTTTTCATTTAGCAGTAGATGCTCAAAAATTAATACCGTATATATCAGATGCTGTTCCAGGGTGGTTCCAGACTGTGATAAGAGTTTTTGATTGCGATGGAAACGAAGTTGCCTACAACGATGATTATTACTTTTTCCCAGATTCTCGATTGAGTTTTACTGCTCAAAAAGACGGTGCGTATAAAGTTGAAATCCACGATGCTATTTATAGAAGTAGAGAAGATTTTGTTTATAGACTTACTATTGCTAAAACTCCGTTACCAAATGTCATTGCAAATTTCGTAGCACCTGAAAAACCTAAAAAATCGCTCTTGTTTGAGTATGGAATAATATCTAAAACTAGACAACAAAATTCTTATGAATTAGTATTGAAGAAAAATCAACGAGTAATCGCCGAAGTTTTTGCACGTCGACAAAACTCGCCATTAGATAGCTTTCTTTCTATTACAGATTCATCTGGAAAGAGAATTAGAATTAATGATGATTTTTATGATGAAACTAGTGGATTAACAACTCATCACTCCGATTCTCGCATCGATTTTACGCCGAAATCTGATGGAAAATATACATTTCATGTAAGCGATACAATAGGTAGTGCGTCGTTGTATCATAGTTATGTTTTGAGTGTTTGTGAGCCATCAATAGATTTTAAGATTTTATCTTACAATAGTTCCGCCAGTGTGCGAAAAGATGGTATATTGTCGTTTAAATTGAAAGTTTTTCGCGAATATGGCAAACTATATCCAATAACATTGACTGCAAATTTGCCAGAAGGATGGAAGATTTTAAATCCTATAATCCGTTCAAAAGATACAGAACACGAGTTGTTGATAAAGCCTAATGATAATTTTGCAACACTTCCAATTTCAGTATTTGCAACTGTCAAAACAAAAGATGAAACTATAAAGCGGGAAGTTTTGCCAGCCGATTATCTTATGCAAGCTTTCTATTATAGACATTTTGTGCCAGCAATTTCTTTTTTCTGTTCAGTAAGTAACAATATAAAACATTTTTCTGCACAAAAAAATATGAAGTTTTTGTATCCTAAAGACAAAGATATTGCTTATGTCCCGTTGGATAGTGTATTGCGATTGCCAATAGCAATAACGCCTAAACATCATTATTGGAAGGTAGTACCTACAATAAAAAGCAATATTGTTGAAGTCGGAAAAGTTTATTGGAGCAAGAATCATTTATATGTAGAAATAAAACCTACAAAAAAAGCCAAAGAAAAAGATAGAGATTTTGTACACATTAATTTGTTCTATAAAACCGGTAATAAATTAATGGAATTTGATAGAACTCCTCCATATCGTTTTGTAGTGTGCAACAAAGACAAATCAAATAAAAAGACAAAGCCTAACAATAAAAAACAATCAAAAAAACAAGCTTCTAATAAAAATAAACAGGTTGCGAAAAAATAGTTTAATATACGTTTTCGTAATGATGAATATCTATATCAGATAACTTTTCGGGCAAGTAATTTACCTCTATTGCATCGAAACGCCATGTTTTAGGTTTGTGCTTTAATTTTGCCATATAATCTTTAGCACAAGAACGAACTGCGTTTTTTTTGCGTTTTCCTACTGCCGAGAAATATCCATTAACTCGTGCAGTTTTTGTTCGTGTCTTTACTTCTACAAATACTAATACATCTTCAGTTGTACAAATAATGTCAATTTCATTTCTTCGACTTTTGAAATTGCGGTGAAGTATTTTGTATCCTTTTTGTTTTAGATATTTAGTTGCGACATCTTCGCCCATACTCCCAATTTTTTGTGCTTGAGTAGTAGAATTTTCAAACATCGCTACTATAGTTCTTACTAGTTTTTTTAGCATAAGCGTAGGGTAAGTTGTTATTAAATTACGTCAAACTCTTTTTTACGTTTGACACTTCTATTTTTTTGCAAAAACTTTAAAAATTGTGAATAGATTTCCTCATAGATCTTGGATAGAAGTTGACTTTGAATGTCTAGATTCAAATGTACGCAACATAAAAGCGTCATTGCCCCAAGGGGTAAAATATGTGTGTGTAGTCAAAGCCGATGCTTATGGACATTGTATGCCACAAGCATTAGTACGATTTTTGAAAGGTGGTGCTGATATCTTTGCGGTAGCTAATCTCTATGAAGCCTCGCGAGTTCGTGAAATCGTTTCCGATAAACCTGTATTAGTTCTCAGTCCAATTCTTCGCCAAGAACGCAATCTAGTTTTTGAATATGGAGCAATACCAGCAGTGTCGTCATACAACGAGGCAAAAGCATTTTCAGAAATGGCACTTGAACGTGGAAAAGTTCTAGATATTCATATAAAGTTAGATACAGGAATGGGTCGTGTAGGTATATGGTATGTCAATGCTGATGAAGTTATTACGCAGATAAAGAAACTTTCAAATGTA
>JAGAOA010000052.1 GCA_017623955.1 Opitutales bacterium | reverse complement strand
TATCATCAAAACGCATATCAGAAAACATATGCAGGTTGAACTCGCTTAAGAATTGACTTTCAACCGATACCAATCTAAAGAATGGCAACGCTTTATTACGTGTACGCATATATTTTTCAAACTCTAAAGTAGATGGAAATCTCACAAGCCTATTTAGAGGCAAATTTATCGATACATTTGATGGAACATTCAAATCTTCAAAATCATCAACTAACGCATCTTGAGAAGTCCATGCGTAAGGTTTAAAAGGAATGCAATTGCATACTCTTAAGTTGTTTTCGTCAACTCGAGCTATGTAAATCTTGCCGTCATCTGAAGCATATATGCCACAAATTTTAGAATATTTAGAATAAAACACGTTTTCCATTGTAAAAATGCTTGCTCATTTTTAATAGATTATCAAAATAATTCAAATATATATTCTAAAAAAAATGAAAAAGGCTAATCTAATAATGCTCGGAGCTCCAGGTAGCGGTAAAGGTACACGTGCCGTAGCTCTTTGTGAAGTTTTAAACGTTGTACAAGTCGCAACTGGTGACTTGTTCCGAAACAATATCAAGTCTGGAACAGAACTTGGCAAGTTGGCAAAATCGTATATCGATAAAGGAGAACTTGTCCCAGATGAAGTAACGGCAAGTATGGTGAAAGACCGATTGCAACAACCAGACACTGAAAAGGGGTTTATTCTTGACGGATTTCCACGCACAATAAAACAAGCTGAAATGCTGGAAAACATTTTGAAAGAATTAAACGAAGAAATAACTGCTGTTATTTATCTAGATGTCGCAGACGAAGAAATTGTTAAGCGTATTTCTGGCAGAGTTATTTGTGAAAAATGTCAAGCTCCTTACCATAAAGAATTTTCGCCATCTAAAGTGGAAGGGATTTGTGATAAGTGCGGTGGAAAACTCTATACTCGCGATGATGACAAACCAGAAACTGTTATAAATCGCTTAGAAGTTTTCCGCAAAAATACATTCCCTCTTGTTGATTTCTATGAAAAGAAGGGCTTGGTTGTACGAATTCCAGCCGAATTATCAAAAGAAGGAGCTGTAAGCGATATGCGTAAACTCTCTCAAGAATTGGGTCTGCTATAATGCGAATTCTTTTTATTGGAGATGTTGTTGCAAAATCTGGCAGAAGAATTCTGTCGGAAAACTTGAAGAATATACGTGAAAATCTCGGTATTGACTTTGTTATTGCCAATGCCGAGAATGCGGCAGGTGGCAATGGAATAACAAAAAACATTGCAGAAACTATGTTTCACTATGGTATTGATGCCATAACATTGGGTGATCATACATGGGATCAACGTTGCTTTGAAAATGAAATAGATTCTATTGAAAACCTGTGTAGACCAGCAAACATCCCATTAGGAAATCCAGGTAGAGACTATGTGATTTTAGAAAAAGATGGCATAAAACTTGCTGTGTTTAGTTTGTTAGGACAAACTTTGATGAAGATAAAATCTGATTGTCCTTTTGTCGCCGCCGATAGAATGATTGAAAAACTTGCCCCCATTAGCGATTTAATCTTCTTAGATTTTCATGCAGAAACTACCTCCGAAAAAGTTTCTATGGCATGGCATTTAGATGGTAGAGCTCAAGCCGTAGTTGAAACACACACTCACATTCCAACAAATGACGCTCGCATATTCCCACAAGGATTAGCCTTCCAAACTGATGCAGGAATGACTGGTCCATGGAACTCTTGCCTTGGTCGTGAATGGGGAAATATTTTGAAAAAATTTATAGATGGACGCCCACATCAATTCTTAGTTGCAGAAGGTGATGATAGAATTTGTGGTACTATCATAGATATTGACGCTCAAACAAAAAAAGCAACTTTTATAGAAGCTTTTACATATCCTAAATTTAATAATAAGCTTGATGTAAACGCTACTGTGCAAGAAAATAGCACATCGCAAGCCCAATAAAGTGCAAATTTTACAGCAAGTCTAATTTTACAAAAAAACGTCCAATTTAACTATTGGCGTTTTTTTTGGTCCGTGCTAAAATTTCAATGTTATGAAAAAGGTATTACTTTTAGGATTGTGTGCATTAGCCTTTGGCTGTGCTTCTGTTGAAACAGAAAATTGCAACAAATTTTCTATAACTCCACAAGATAATGGAAAAGCTTTGATAAATCCCAATATGGGTTGGGTTCACCATTATTATTCTGGAAGAACAGGTAATTATGGATATTACCTTGAACCATCGGATAGTCTTGATTGGTTCCCAGGAGCATCGGTACAATATATGCGTATTCCATGGGCGTACGTAGAACCAGAATATGGGAAATTCAACTGGTCGGTATTCGATACTCCAGCACAACGCTACATTCAAAAAGGCAAGAAGATGGCGTTGCGTATAAACTGTTGCGAACACTGGATTCCATGGGCTACACCAAAATGGTTGAAAGATAAGGGTTGCCCTGGAACACGCTTTACAGTGCGTCGTGGACCGCAACCTGACGGACATTGTTGGGAGCCAGATTATCTCTCACCAATGTACTTGGAACACTTAGAGCGTCTTGTAAAAAATCTTGCAGAACGATATGACGGCAACGAAAACGTAGCATTTATTGATATTGGCACATACGGGCTCTGGGGCGAAGGTCATACGATGGGAAGTCGTCGCGATCCTCGCGATGTACAAATAAAATCTGTAAAAAAGCAAATTGACATATACACAAAGTACTTTAAGAAAACGCTTTTATGTATAAGTGATGATGTAGATGGCGGTAGAAATCAAGGTCCGCATCCAATATTAGACTATGCTAGAAGTAAAGGAGTTTCTTTACGCGATGATTCCATTTTGGTTTATGTTCCAGACGAAAAACGCAATAATAAATCGTATTTCCATGATAAATTAGCTGGCAAATATTGGCAAACAATGCCAGTTATTGTTGAACACGAGCACTATGGACTTTCAAAAGCTCGTGGTGCATGGAAAGGAGAATGGCTTGAAAATGCAGTTGAAGATTACCATTGTGCATATTTGTCAATACATTGGTGGCCACAACAATTTTACAAAGAAAATAAAGATACTATTAAACGTATAAATAAACGATTGGGGTATCGCTTTAATCTAAAAAAATTGACAATGCCCAAATCGGTTGAAATTGGAGAAAAATTTAATGTTGATTTTGAATGGGCAAATGTCGGCGTTTCTCCATGTTATAAAGATGTATATGCAACAATTACAATAAAGGATAACAAAGGTGGTATTGTTGCTGTATTAGTTGATAACAATCTAAATTTACGTAAGCTCCCCGTTGCACCAAAAGGACAAGAAAAAATTGTAAAATCGCAAAAAACTTTCCACATAGGATTCTTAAACCCAAAAGAGTTTTTTAATGAACACACTATTAATATGGAAGGTAGAAATGGCGCAGAATTCTATGGAGCACCTGTTGTACCTGCTACAAAAGCTGGAATATATGATGTTTATATTTCGGTAGGTAAACTTGATGGTACTCCAGAAATTGCCCTGCCCTTAGATTTTGAAACTGATGGAAAACGTCGCTATAAAATAGGTTCAATAATAGTAAAAGAACCTAAAGTTCCAGGCACTGAGATTAAAGTTCCACAAAATGCCCCTCCATCGCCTATGGACTTCTCTCCAAGTGGTAAAAAATACAAGTGGTAACAGCCTTCAAGACAAAAGGATAGCACAATTTGAAGCTATCCTTTTTTAATGCGCTAATAAATAAAAATCCGCTTGACACATTACAATTTAATAAGAACATTAATCAGATAATTAGTAATTTGTATGGTCTGATTAATTCCATAAAAGAAAAATATCTGATGAAAATAAACAATCTAGAAACTTTTAAAAAAACTATAAAAGAAAGAATGGCGTTCGGAGCATGTATCGCCTTGCGTGATGCAACTATAAGCGAAATTGCTGCCGACTCTGGTTTTGACTTTTGTTGGATTGATATGGAACATGGAGTTATGACCGACACAGACTTGATGTATCATATAATGTCATTGCGTGGTACAAATTGTGCTCCGTTTGTGCGTGTTGCAGAAAATTCACATACTTTGATAAAAAAAGTTATCGATTTGGCTCCTGCTGGAATTATAGTTCCAATGGTGAATTCAGCCGAAGACGCCCGCAAAGTTGTACAAGCTTGCAGATTTCCAATGGACGGAGGAAGTCGTGGGTTTGGTCCACGTCGAGGTTGGAAATATGGCGATATATCTACTTCAGAATTTCTTGAAATATCAAAAACTGAACCGTGGATTATTCCTCAAATAGAACATGTCGATGCCTATAACAATCTCGATGAAATTCTGGATGTTGAAGGAATTAATAGTATTTGCATAGGTCCATACGACTTATCTTGTTCGGTAAATAAGCCTGGAATGTTAGACGATCCTCAAGTTGCAAATATGCTAGATGAAATTTGCAAAAAAGCAAAAGCAAAAGGAATTGTTGTCGGAGGATACGGTGGCGATCAATATCAGCGCTGGAAAGATCGTGGAGCCGATTGGATTGCACTATCATTCGATATGGCAGCACTAGCAACCAAGTTCAGAGAAATGCTCACAAATGCTCACAAGGTAAATAAATATTCTCCATGTACAGAAGAAGAATGTAGAAGATGTTTCTTTAAAGAACAATGCACAGATACCAAATTTTAAAATGAAATATACAGAATAACCATTCTTTTTTTGTAATACTAGTAGATATTTTGCATAAGTAAAAAAGCCCCGATTTCTCGGGACTTTTTATGTAATGAGGTTATTTTTATAGTTTTTAAAAGTATTATTACTACTTTTCTTCGACTTTCAGTTTCAAGAAGACATTACCGTCTTTGCCGACTGGAGCTGTTACCTTGTAAATCTTGAACTTGCCGTCTGACGATGTTTCGTCTGTGGCTGTTAGCAACTTAGAGAAAAGAAAAACTACATTTTAACTGCAAAAAGTGTTACTAAGTGTTACAAATAGCCTTTAACAGACCTCTAAAAACAAATTAAGCAATTACTAATTTTGTAATTGCTTAATTTTCAAGTAATTCTAATTTATCGGGCGAGAGGGATTCGAACCCACGACCCTCTGGTCCCAAACCAGATGCGCTACCAAACTGCGCTATCGCCCGTAAAAATAATATTTAGGCATTATCTACAAACGATATCCATTTGCAAGCTTTTTTTTCAATTTTTGCAAAAAAAAATTAAATTTTACAAATAGGCACAAAGAAGCTCGCTAACCTTTAAAAATAGCGAGCTTGCACAAAAAAAATCGGTGGCGCGCCTGGAGAGAGTCGAACTCCCAACCTTCTGATCCGTAGTCAGACGCTCTATCCAATTGAGCTACAGGCGCAACACCGATTTAATAATTAGTACAGTTTGCATATATTCCAATCTAATGCAAGCTTTTTTTAAAAAAAATAAATATTTTTTCTAAAACTTTTCTATATTTTATAAATGTCTAAAATTGACTAATTAATGTCTTTTTTTTACAATAGCTTTTATATGTTAAATGGTATATCATAGCTTTTGACTTCTTCAATTTTATTTATACACTGCTAATAAATTCTAAATCGAACATTCTACAATGAAATTTATCAGATTTAAACCGATATATTTTGAGCGAATTTGGGGTGGCTCTAAACTAAAAGACCTCTTTAATAGAGATATAGGATATTCTGTATCAAATATAGGCGAAAGCTGGGAAATTACAGACCGCCCCGATGCAACATCCATGGCTAATGGTGGCAGATTTGATAATATGTCTTTATCGCAAATATTATCACAAAATCAAGAATACATAATGGGGAAAAAATGGACTCAACCTTTCCCCGTATTAGTAAAATGGATAGATGCATCTCAACCCTTAAGTATTCAGGTACATCCTAATTCAGAAACTGCAAAAAAGCTAAAAGCAGAAAGCAAAAATGAGAATTGGTTTATTGCCCAAGCCGATGAACATTCTACAATAATTGCTGGATTCAAACCTTCGGTAACATCGACAGATAAAAATAATCTTTCCAACGGAACTTGGTTACGTAAAAATCTAAATGAATTAAAGACAAAAGAAGGAGATTCTATATTTATCAAAGGCGGTTGTGTCCACGCCATAGGAAAGGGAAATTTAATTTTAGAAATTCAAGAAAACTCAGACACTACTTATCGTCTCTACGATTGGGATAGAACGGACTCGTTAGGTAATCCGCGAAAACTTCACATAAAAGAGTCCACAGAATGTATCGATTTTTCTACATCAGTATCTATTATTGAAACAATTTCAACCCCTCAAAAACAAGGGACAATTACACTTGATGATACCGACTTATTGTGCAATTTCGATTCATTTGAAATTCGCCATATAAGGTTATCTAAAAATGCAACGATAGAATTGAATATTGGTGAAGCAAAAATAATTTCTGTCGTACAAGGGTCTCTTTCAGATAACAATTCTAATATTATTTCTCTTTCCGAAAACATCCTACTACCAGCTGCAGAAAAGTTAAAACTAACCGCTTTAAACAATTCAGAAATATTAATAACAAAAATCAAAATTTAATTTATGGATTTCTCAAACGACACTAGAACGGTATTTACGCTCGATGCAGGTGGTACTAATTACGTATTCACCGCCATAAAAGGATGTGATAAAATCGGCACGCAAATAACACTACCATCCGAAGCAAACGACCTCGATAAAAGTATAGCAAATATCAAACGAGGATTTACAATGTTAGCAGAATGCACAAATTCAAAACCTTCTGCAATAAGTTTTGCATTCCCTGGTCCAGCCGATTACGAAAACGGAGTAATATTTAATATCGGAAATATTCCAGCCTTTGCTGGCGGAGTTGCACTTTCAAACATCTTACAAGACGAATTTAAAGTTCCTGTTTTCATTAACAACGATGGAGATTTGTTTGCGTATGGAGAAGCTATGACAGGAGCGTTGCCTATAATAAATAACAAGCTAAAAGAATGCAACAATCCTAAACGCTACAAAAACATCTTTGGAATAACACTAGGAACTGGGCTCGGCGGTGGATTTGTAATAGATGGGAAGCTCTATACTGGCGATAATTCAAATGCATCTGAAATTTGGCTTATGAAAAACAAATTCAACGAAACTTCGTTTGCAGAAGAAGCCGCCTGCATAAGAGCTGTTCAAAAATCATACGCAAAATATGCAAAAATAGACGATTATAAAAAATACTCGCCCAAAGATATTGAAGATATCGCTTTAGGAAGGCTATCTGGCGATATTGATGCAGCAATGAAAGCTTATCAAGAACTAGGAGAAGCTCTGGGAGACGTCTTATGTGAGATAGTAAGAATTACTGATTCAATAATTGTTATAGGTGGTGGTTTAAGTTACGGACACAAACTTTTTATGCCATCACTAATGAGAGAAATGAATGCACAAATTCAAAACACAGAAGGCAGCCCCTTCCCAAAGTTAGTCCAGAAAGTTTACAACTTAGAAGACTTGCAACAACTAAAAAACTTCGCCACTGGTGGAGTAAAAGAAATCAAGGTATATGGCTCCAATAGAACTGTATTTGCCATGTCAGAAAAACGTATTGGCATTTGCATATCTAAATTGGGAACTAGCAATGCAGTTGCAATTGGTGCATATACTTTTGCTCTAAATAAATTAGACAACAAATAATTTTAAAACTAAATAAAATATGAAAAAATTAATAATATTATCTATCACATCACTACTTTTAATAGGATGTGCAGGCAACAAAACATTGCAAAATTCAAATACAAGACCAATGGAAGATGGCGAAAAAATGTCGCTAAATTGGCAATTAGGATGGGCTAAAGAGCCATCTGCCAAACCTACTGAATTTGTTGCAGCAAAAGTTCCAGGTTCTGTACAAATAGATATTGCTAAAGCAAAGAAAATTCCATCGTATCACTTTGGAACAAACGCCGATTTGTATCAATGGATGGAAGATATGCACTATACATATAGAACTGTATTCCAAAAACCATTACTAAAACAAAACCAACGTTTGTTTATAAATGGGAAAGGAATCGACTACAAATATCAAATTTTAGTAAACGGAAAAAAAGTTTATGAACATGAAGGAATGTTTAAAAACTTTCAAATAGACATAACTAATGTACTAAGAGAAAGCGAAAATGTTTTAGAAGTAAAAATAGAACCAGCTCCAAAAGCATTTCCAGATAAAAAATTTGGGTTTCACGGCTATAGAGCAAATGCATCAAAATCGGCAAAACCTCCTGTTAGCTATGGTTGGGACTGGCACCCACGTTTAATTCCACTCGGAATTTGGGACGAATTTAATTTAGAAGTTCGCAATATATCTAACATCACCTATTCAGCACTCACTTATAAAATGTCGGAAGACTTAAATGCAGCGAATTTAAAGCTATATCTTGAAGGTAACAATATTAAAAATTGTCACTACACATGGGAACTTCTAGACAAGGCAGGTAAATGTGCTATGCAACAAAGTGGCGTTATTGAAAACAACTGTATTTCTATTGATGAAGGAACATTTAATAATCCAAAACTATGGTGGACACACGACCACGGCGAACCATATCTCTATACTTGGAATTTTATTTTGTATTCAGCTGATGGCAAAAAACTTCAATCAATATCAGAAAGAATTGGCTTTAGAAGAATTCGCCTAGTAATGAACGAAGGCGAATGGAGACGTCCAACAAACTCAAATAGAGTAAACCAGTGCAATAAAACACCGATGCAAATAGAGTTAAATGGTAAACAAATATTTGCAAAAGGTTCTAATTGGGTAAACCCCGAAGTATTCTTTTCGGAACTTGATAGAAATCGCTACGAACCACTTATCAATTTAGCTGTTGAAGCTAACTTTAATATCTTCAGAATCTGGGGTGGAGCAATTGTCAACAAAGATAGTTTCTTTGATCTATGTAATGAGAAAGGAATTCTTGTTTGGCAAGAATTCCCGTTGGCATGCAACTTTTATCCAGATGATGAAAAATACGTTAAAGTTTTAGAAGATGAAGCTCGTGCAATAGTAAAACGTATTCGTAAAAATCCAAGTATAGCAATATGGTGTGGCGGTAACGAACTATTCAATAACTGGTCGAAAATGACACCACAATCTATTCCGCTTAGAATGTTGAATTCTGTCTGTTTGGAACTAGATCCAGAAACACCATTCAATTATACTTCACCTCTAGTTGGAATTGGACACGGTCACTACAAATTCCGCCCTGATAAAAACTATGATGTTATGACAGAATTTGCAATCAACGATATGGTAGCATACACAGAATTTGGCGTTAATGGAGCAGCATCGATAGATGCAATCAAACGCTGTATTCCAAAAAACGAATTATTTCCACTAAAAGCAACGCCGTCGTGGATAGCACACTTTGGAACAGGCTTTTGGGGAGAAGGTTGGATTTTCTTGTCCGACTTAGAACATTACGTTGGCAAAATGAACTCTCTAGAAGAAATGGTTGAAAACAGTCAATTTATGCAAGCTCAAGGCTATAAAGCACTCTTTGAAGAAGCGCGTCGCCAAAAACCACACTGCTCTATGGCTATAAATTGGGACTATAACGAAGCATGGACTGTCGCTGCTGGTAACGCCCTAATAGAATATCCTGCAACTCGCAAACCCGCATTTTACGCAGTAAAAGATTCATGTCGTCCAGTTGCACTCAGTGGTAAATTCAACTCAATTATTTGGAGAAGTGGAGATGAAATGTCTATTGAAGTTTGGTTGTTAAATGACACATTCAAAAAAGTAAACTCAGGCGATATCGAAATTTTTGTACGCAATGCTGGTATTGAAACAAAGCTTGGTGAAGTAAAAGGAAAAACGACAGACGTAAATCGCAATGTAAAATTAGGTAATATAGTGGCAAAACTTCCTAACTTTAAAGGAAACCGTTTTGAAATTATACTTAAGTCAAAAACAAATCCAAAGTTCAATTCAACATACGGCTTTATCGTAAATAAATAAATAAAACCCCGACACTGTGTCGGGGTTTTATATTGACACTTT
>JAGAOA010000051.1 GCA_017623955.1 Opitutales bacterium | reverse complement strand
TGTTGGAGATTGGTCTAAAATTATTGACTATGGAAAGGAGGTAATGGTCGATATTGCAAAATCAAGTACATCTGCATTTGATTTTGTCACTGCACTTGTATCTACCCAACTGCAAGGAAACCCAAAAGTAAAAACAAAAAGCATAATCGGATATGATAATTTTGTTCAGCTGTTTGCGAATGTAGGTATTGAATGTACAATAGCAAAGACTACATTCGTAAATGCGCGTGGTGCTAGTATCATGTACAACAGATTATTGTCAGCTAATATGGCAAATAAACTATTATCCCATATTGGACGCAATACCAGTGATATTATACGCTCTCAATTACGTCTTTTTGCCACAAAAGATAAAAAGCAAATTCTAACCGCATTAGTTTCTGCTGATACCATAAACACTGGGAATGCACTTGCTAGTCAAATTACAGACATAGTAAAAGAACTTGATATATCGCCAAAACCAACAAAACCCAAAAAGCAAAAGCCAAATAAAGCCACACTTATTGCTAATGATATAAACGATTTGGTGCATGATGGTAATTTAGATGCATTAAATTCACAGCTACAACAGCTCGGACTAAAAATTGTACCTTGCACAGTAGATGAAGTTAAGGATGAACAGGTCAAGAAAAATGAATCTTCATCCACAAACATCCCGAAAGAAGATGATACTAAAGATGTTGAACCACCATCAACTAAAGTTGATGACAGTCTTTTGAATATACAACTGACAGAAGTGATGCAATTGCTTGCTTCTAATGATGCAAATGCAGTTCGTAGTAAAGTCGCCAAATTTGTTTCATCGTTGCTAACGTTAACCGAGCGAATGCAATATAATGGTCTCCAAAATAAAATAGCTTGGAGTGTGACAAAGAATAAAGTGGACTTAAAACTACTATATTCACAACGATCACTTGATGATCTTAAGTCGGCTTTTCCTGATTTTTTCAGCGAGTAAATTTTGAGCGGTAGATACTTTTAGTTATGAATCACATAGCTAAAATAAAATTGCTAACGCCACGCCTAAACTTAATTCTGATGAAAACCGTATCAGAATTAAAAGAGGTGGCATCAATATTTACAAGAGCGGCATTGCGTTGTAAAGCTCAAGTAATATTTCGAGCCAGAAATCAAATCGTTAACCAAGAATGTGCAGTATCTAAAGTGGCAAACGCTTTAGATGGCTCACGTTCTTCACGCTTTGCGTACGCAAAGAAATTGCTTAGAAAGGAGGATAATTAATATGAGCAGAATCGGTCAAGTTGCAAAATTATTAAAAGAGACAGATAAATTTCGCAAAGATAATGATAGAGTTTTAAGGGTCGTCGGATATGCTAGATTTTCAAATCCGCATAAAGTAGACAACTTTTTTACCTCTGTAGAGGCTCAAGAGGCTATAATTAGAGAATACGCAAAGAACAAAGGAAATATATCATTAGTAGCCGTATTTTCAGACCCTGGAAAATCCGGAAAAAACGCAAATCGCCCTGGGTATCAGGCTATGCTTGAAAGAATAAAACAAGGCGATATTGACGTTGTCTTGGCTTACAAATTAGACAGAATGGGACGAAATGACGAAGACTTGTTACAACTAGATAAATTTCTAGATGCTTACAACGTAAAACTTGTCTACACCAATGGTCCTAATTTTGACAATACACCTGATGGTCGTTTCCAAAAGCGTATTGCTGTTGCTGGAGCAGTCTTTGAACGCGAAATTTCTTCGCATAGAGTTTCTGATAAATATATTCAATGCTTAAAGAATGGTTATATGTGTGGAGGTGTTCGACCCTTAGGATACATTTCAGGACCAAAACCGGGAAGCGCAATTATAGACAAAAAGACAGCTCCTATTATAAAAGAGATTTTTACTCTCTGTCTTGACGGAAATCGTCCTTATGAAATCGCAAATAAAATGAATTTGAAATATGGGAAGGTTCCTCCACGAAAACTTCGCAATAAAAAGTTAAAAGGTGGCGGAAAAAGTTTTTCTGAAAATTACATTCGCACTGTCATTTTAAATCCATTTTATTGTGGTTATGTTTATGCAACTCTTGCAAATCCGAATAGTTTGCAGGTTGAATACCAACTCTACAATGGTAAACACAAAGGAATTATTACCGTTGAAGAATGGCAAAAAGCTGTAAACTTACTGAAGTCTTACAAAACGACTGGCCATAATTATCCACAAATTAGAGATACTGGAAAATATCTTTTAAAAGGCGTTCTTCGTTGTGACTGTAAAAGTTTTATGAGTGCAGCTTCAACTGGTAAAGTAGATGATAACGGCGAAAAATATCGCTATTATGTGTGCTCTAAAAAGATTCACC
>JAGAOA010000050.1 GCA_017623955.1 Opitutales bacterium | reverse complement strand
TGCGTAATTGCGATGCATTTGGGCTTCAAGAAGTGCATTTAATTGAAAATAAATTTAGAATGCGGATAAGCTCAAATGTCGATATGGGTGTATCAAAATGGCAAGATGTATATAAGTATACTTCGCCACTTGCAAAAGTTCAATGTAATGGAATGCCAAAGGACCATAATGTCTATCCTGAAGAAATTGCGAATACTAAAAAAGCGTTAAAATCTTTAAAAGAAAGAGGTTTCATTTTAGCAGCATCTGTTCTTGGTGCGAAAGCATCAATAAATGATATTCCAGTAGATAAGCCAGTTGCACTTTTGGTAGGAACAGAACTTACTGGATTGAGTAAAGCTGCTCAAGATATGGCTGATGTATCTTTTTCTATGGATATGTTAGGATTTGCACAAAGCTTTAATTTGTCGGTATTTTCTGCGTTATGCTTGGCAAATTTAAGCCAACGAATGAGAGTAGATAATTCTTGGAAATTATCAACTTATGAGCAAGAAGAACTTGTTTTACGTTGGCTTAAAATATCTGTTAGCGATTGGCAAAAATATCTCTAATCATTTCCTTGTAGAGTAATTTCCACCTGCATCTTTTAATATTAAGCGTTTAATTTCTAGCATTAGCAATATTGGCAAGCAACGTTTCATTTCAAATCCAGAAAGTTCGCAAATGGTGTCTATGTGTACTGATGTCTCGCGGTTTATTATTTTAAAAATAATTTCTTCGTCTTGACTAAGTTTAGGAGTGTTAGCAGTTTGAGTTTGTTGCTGAAGAGGTTGTGGATGATAAATTGTAGCAGTATTCTGTTCCTGTTGATTAGAGTCAAAAAGTGTCATTTGTATAGGTTTTGCAAAATTTAGTGCATCGATTATATCTTCTGGACTAGACGCAAGTATTGCACCATCGCGAATTAAAGCATTACAACCTCTACTCAATGGACTATCAATTCTTCCTGGTATAGCAAATACATCTCTGCCATATTCTGCTGCAACTCGTGCGGTAATCATACTGCCTCCTTTTATATCGCTTTCTATAACCAATGTTGCTAGCGATAATCCAGCCACAATTCTGTTACGGATTGGAAAATTCTGTCTATCGGCACGCGTTCCCATTGGAAATTCTGAAATTACAGCTCCCGATGAAATTATTTTTTGATACAAATCCATATTTTCAGGAGGGTACACAACATCTACGCCTGAGCCCAAAACAGCTATTGTTTTGCCTCCGGCTTCGATAGCTCCTAAGTGAGCCATAGCATCAATACCTCTAGCCATTCCGCTTACAACTGTGTATCCGGCTTGGGCAAATGCAGACGCAAAGCGACGTGCGGTTATCTGTCCATAAACAGTGCAATTTCTAGAACCTACGATAGCGATTGCTGGAGCAGAAAAATCGACATCACCAATAGAATAAAATCCGATAGGTTTGTCGGGCAGAGAACGTAATTGTTGTGGATAGTTTGTGTTTTTAAAGCTTACATATTTAGCTCCTATACGATTTATTGCATCAAGTATTTTAGATGTATCTACAAGCTCTCTATTCTTTATGATACTTGAGGCCATTTTCTCTCCAATTTTTTCAACTTGCATAAGTTCTGCTTTAGTTGCTGTAAAAACTGCATCTGGCGAGCCAAAATGTTTAATCAGACGCATTGCAGTAATTGAACCAACTTCTTTAATAGCACAAAGTTTAATGTATGATATTGTTTCGGTATCGTTCATTGTCTAAGAGAGAGAGGAATGTGTAAGAAATTTATTAAATCTGACGATGCTAAAGATGTTTCAGAAAATTCATTTGCAACTATTTCAGATGCTTCTCCCAACCATTGAGTAGCTATTGATGCTACTTTTTGAGCTAATTTTTGATTTGAGTTATCATTATCTTTTATTGAAGAAAGTAAGTGCTTATTTGCAAGTATTGCACCCATCAATGCACATAGAATATCTCCACTGCCAGCTCTAGCTAGGGCAGGGCAACCGCGAGTTGAAAATACTATGCTATTGCCATCAGATATTCGTGTTATATTTGATTTTAATACAATGGTACAAGAATATTTTTTTGCAGTCTCTATCAGAGTATCATTTGAGACATCTTGAGCAATCCGCAAGAATTCTCCTTCGTGTGGTGTTAAAATTACAGGGGCAGTATGTTGTGTTACATTTTCTAATATTTCTTTGCAAATTGCATCGGCATCTAGTACGGTCGGGACATTGCTGTTATTTTTGAGAATTTCCTTTACGAGTGCAATACATTCTCTTGAATTTGTAAGTCCAGAACCTATTAAAATAGCATCAGCACACTTAGCTAAAGCGTTTATTTCTGAAAAGTTTTCTAGGGCGATACTACCGTTTTCATCTGTGGTACAAGCGTGCCAAATTACAGAAGGTTCCGAGGCGACAAAAGCTGGTTTAAAGTCTTCTACAATGCAAGAATAAACAAATCCTACACCAGCTCTAATTGCTGTTTTTGCATTTAATAATGATGCTCCTGCGTATTTTTGAGAACCTGAAATTATCAGCAAGCGCCCATACGATCGTTTATCTGTGAGAGCTGGGCGAAGTTGTTTTAAAATATCTAAAGCATTAGGATTTATTATATATTTTGAAGCTAGGTTTTGATTGTCGTCGTCGAAAAACCCCACATCTATATAACGAATTCTTCCTACATTTTGTTTGTATTTTGTTGCGAATAAACATTCTTTTGCAATGGCAGTTGCGTATGTTACATCGGCATTGAAAACTTTAGATGTTTCGCGAGCATCAGAAATGCCTGCTGGAATATCTATCGAAATTTTTACATCAGCTTTTAATGAATTTATGAATTCTATTTTTTCAGCCATATTCGGACGCATTGGCGGAGTGTAACTCATTCCAGTCAAACCTTCAATTACCAGATTAAATTTATTGGTTTTGATGTCGGTGATATTGTGGACAATTTCTATGTTGTCGTATATTAAAAATTCATCTAGAATTTTAACAGTATTTTCGCGTAATTTTTCGCGTTGAGGTAGAATTATAGTTGTTTTGAAATGGGGATATATATTTTTTAATTCAACAAGCATAGCCAAAGCGTCTGCGGCATTGTGTCCAGAGCCGAGTATTGCTAATACTGTTGAGTTTTTTTTCAAAAATCTAGAAAACTCTAAATAGAAGTTTTTTGCTATGTTTGCTCCAACTTGTTTTATAATTTCGTATTGCGATTTGCGTGAGCGCATAAAAAACTCATTTTCATACGATATTGCGTCTACATTTTTTAGAATTTTATGGAAAATTTTCATTTACTTAGAATTGCTATTGCTTGAGCATAATCTTTCAAATGAGTCAAACTTATCAGCATTTTTGTTGCGCCTAGTTCGTTCATACGTTGTTTTGCAAAATCATCTAAAATAGCTATGGGGGCTGAAGTTTGTGGATCATTTTCAACCGATACGCTCTTTAAAGTAATCTCTCCCGAAAATCCCGTTCCCAACGCTTTAACCATAGCTTCTTTTGCGGCAAATCTAGCCGCAAAATGAAGTTCAGGATAAGCACAATTTTTACAATAGTCTATTTCTGCTTGTGTAAACGTACGAGACAAAAAACTACTTTCATAATTTTCTAAAAGTTTTTTTATGCGAGCAACATCTACTATGTCTATGCCCACACCTGTTATTGATAAAATGTTATTTTGCTTGTCCATCTATCAACAATTTCATTTCTGCGACGGCTTTTTCAATTCCGACAACTAGCGAACGACTTATTATTGTGTGTCCGATATTAAGTTCATTAAAGGCAAACGTATTCAAAAGTTCGTTTACATTTTGATAATTTATACCATGTCCAGAGTTGACGATTAAGCCTATTGATTTAGCAAATTCTGCTGCTTTTTTTAGACGCATTAATTCTTCTGTACGTTTTTGTTGATTTCCCCAAGCATTTGCGTATGCACCTGTGTGCAATTCAATCATAGGGGCTTGCATTTTTTTTGCGAATTCAATTTGTTTTTCGTCTGGATCGATGAATATCGAAACAACAACTCCATTTTCTGCTAGAGCGTCTGATGTTTTTTTTGTTTTATCGTAATTAGTAATTATATCTAGTCCGCCTTCTGTGGTAACTTCTTCTCTATTTTCTGGTACTAAGCAAACGTAGTCTGGTTTTACGTTGAGGGCGATTTTCAACACGTCTATGTTGCACGCCATTTCAAGATTTAGTTTTGTTGAAATTTTTTCACGAAGAGCGAAGATGTCTGCATCAACAATATGTCGTCGGTCTTCTCTCAAGTGGGCAGTTATTGAGTCTGCTCCAGCCTTTTCTGCAAGAAGTGCAATTTCTATCGGGTTTGGTTCGACAATAACTTCTTTGTTATCAAGGCATTCACGATAGCGTGCCTGACGCAACGTTGCAC
>JAGAOA010000049.1 GCA_017623955.1 Opitutales bacterium | reverse complement strand
TGTGCTCTTCCGATCTCCTGGTAGATTCGACCGTCAAGTTGTTATAGACTTGCCAGATGTCAATGGTAGAGAACAGATATTGAAAATCCACGCAAAGAAAATTAAATTAGATGAAGGCGTAGATTTAGCAAAAATTGCCAAAATCACCCCTGGGTGTTCTGGTGCAGACTTGGCGAATTTGTTGAATGAATCGGCTATTATTGCAGCACGACGTCGTTCAGAAAAAGTATCAAATGAAGATATAAGCGAAGCTAGAGATAAAATTTTCTTTGGTAAAGAACGCAAAAAATTGATGGATGATGATCAAAAACGTCTAACCGCGTATCATGAAGCAGGTCATGCCTTAGTTCAAGCAGTATTAGATGATGAAGGAAAAATGCCAATTCATAAAGTAACAATCATTCCACGTGGGCAAAGCTTGGGTTCTACTATGTTTATTCCTGCAAAAGATGAATATACATCGTCTAAGAAGTCGTTGTTAAAATATATAAGTATGTGCCTAGGTGGGCGAGTTGCTGAAGAAATCATTTTTGGCGATATCACAAATGGGGCAACTGCCGATATAAAACAGGCTACACAAACAGCACGTAAAATGGTATGTGATTGGGGTATGAGCGAACTCGGTCCAGTAGCATTGGGTGGTTCGCAAGATCATATTTTCTTAGGAAAAGAAATTGCCCGCGATAGACCAATAAGCGATAAAACTGCAGAAGCCGTAGATGCAACAATTCGCAATATCATAGAAACACAGTTGCAATGTACTCGAGATATTATCAATGAAAATCGAGCCAAACTCGATATGATAGCCGATGAACTTTTGATTCGTGAAACTATTGATGGCGATGATGTCTATGCTATTATTAAGGGCGAATTTACTCCAACCGATAAAGAGCATTGGTTGCAACAGCAACAACAAAAGCAACAAGAGTTAGAAGCTAAAAAATCGGCTGAAGAAGAGGCTCAAGCAAACGATAATCTAACGAATGAAGGTGGTTCTATCAAAACCGCATAACAAAAATTTTAAAGCGTCGCAATATTGCAACGCTTTTTTTGTCTAAAATAAAATTTGTTTAGAGTCTTCAAAAAAGTCGTAACTTACATCATCTGTCCATCCATTTATTTTCAAAAAATGTTGAGCAAATGGATACTCTCTAATTATGCTAGTATCAAGTCTACCTGCAAACTTCAACGCAGCGTATAAAGCCTCTATCGTAGCTAATCCGTTTGGGTCGTTGTGCATTTTTGAAACGCGAGGATACGCCGTTTTTATCGACATTGGTATACTTCTAGCAACAAAGTTTCCATATACCTTTGCTCTTATTTTTGGTAATAAGTGCCAAGTTGAATCGAGTAATAAAATAGGTCTGTCGGCATCACTTTCCGACATTGTAGGCGCATCTATTTCTAATAGAGTATAACCAGTTGCATCAAAAGAAAATCCATCTGTTGCATTAAAAAATTCAAAGTCATCACGTTCATGTAGATGACGTAACGAGCATTTTTGTCTATTTTCTTTTGGATGTCTAATAACTACTGTTTTCATTATTTATTCAACAGTAACAGCTTTTGCTAAATTTCGTGGTTTGTCTACATCGCAACCGAGTTCTAGAGCAATGTAGTACGCAAGTAATTGTGCAGGAATTGTCGCAATAATAGTGCGTACACAATCGTGCATTTTAGGTAATGTAATTATATCGTCAGCTAAGTCTTTAAAAGCGTCAGGATACGAAGTTATTGCTATAATTTTTCCCTTTCTGGCTTTTATTTCTTGAGCGTTTGATACCACTTTTGATAATACATCTTCGCTGTTTGCAAATATTACCGATGGGCATTCAGGACATATCAATGCTATTGGACCATGTTTCATTTCGCCAGCTGGATATGCTTCCGCATGAATATAAGAAATTTCTTTTAGCTTTAAAGCACCTTCTAAAGCAACAGGAAATTCATCAAGGCGACCTAAATATAGGAAGTCACTATTATTTGCATATTTTTTTGCAATTTCTTTGATGTTTTCGGCTTGTTTTAAAGTTTCCTTTACCAAGTCTGGAAGATTCTTTATGGCATTGACAATTTCTTTTCCAGTTGTATACGATAAATCACGCATTCTGCCTATATGTAAAGCTACCAACATACATATAACAACTTGCGAAGTAAAAGCTTTTGTTGATGCAACTCCAACTTCTTTACCAGCATATTGATATAATCCGCCATCAGATTCTCTCGATATAGTAGATGCTATCGCATTGGTTATGGCTAGGGTTTTAAATCCCTTGCGTTGAGATTCTCGCAATGCTTCTAAGGTATCGATAGTTTCTCCACTTTGACTCAAAACAAATACTAAAGTGTTTTTTTCTATTGGAGTATTGCGATATCGAAATTCACTAGCATATTCAACTTCAACAGGAATTCTTGCATATTTTTCTATCAGTTGTTCTGCAATCAAACATGCGTGCCAAGCTGTTCCGCATGCACAAAATATGATTCTGTCAATCTGACGCATTTCTTGCGGAGTCATATTTAAGCCGTGTAGTATCGCCGTTGAGGCATCGTCAGAAATTCTACCACGAATAGCATTTTCAATAGCCTTAGGTTGCTCAAAAATTTCTTTGTGCATATAGTGATTAGAACCATCTAAATCTGCATTTTCAAGTTCCCAGTCAATCTCTTTTACTTTATATTCAATAGGGTTGTTACCTATCGAAATAATATCGCAGTTATCTATCGTTATACAAGCAATCTGATTGTCGTCTAAATAAATAACGTTGTTCGCACGTCCAGCAAAGCCTAATACATCGCTAGATACAAGTCGTTCATTTTTGCCAATACCAATCAGTAGAGGAGAGCCTTTTCTAGCAGCAATAATTACATCTGGATTTTCCTTTGAAATTACTGCAATTCCGTATGTTCCTTCTATGTGAATTAATGCTTTTCTTACAGCTTCAAGAAATCTATTTTCACTATTTGCATCGGTTCTATATTCATAGTGATAGGCTATGAGATTTACTAGTGCTTCAGTGTCTGTTTGACTTTTGAATGAGTATCCTTTTTTAGATAAGAAAACTTTTATACTTTCAAAATTTTCTATAATTCCGTTGTGAACAAGAGCAAATTTCCCATCGCTTGATATGTGAGGGTGTGCGTTGTCATCGGTTACCCCCCCATGAGTTGCCCAACGTGTGTGGCTTATACCCATACAAGCTTTAAAAGTTTTTTTTGAAACTTCTTCAGCTAATACATCTACTCGTCCAGTTTTTTTGCACAGAGAAATTTCGTTATGATCTAGTAGGGCAATCCCAGCCGAATCGTACCCGCGATATTCTAATCTTTTAAGCCCTTCAATAAGTATTGGTGTTGCATCTCTTTTTCCGATATATCCAGTAATTCCGCACATAATTTTATATTTCTGTATTGAATTTAAAAACTTATGAAACCATTTTTTAGAAAGAATTGTTCAATGCAAGCATTTTGTGTTTATCGACAAAAAATGTTTGTTTTTTTGTTTTTTAATTTAATAAAAGCTTGTAATAAAAAAATGGTACAATATAAATATGTAAAAAATTTCGTTATAATCTTTGTAGTATGAAAAAAAATATATTTTTATTGATGGTCGTAGCATTGTGTGTTGAGGTTTCGGCTCAAAGCAATACACTTTTGATAGATTTGAGACAAGACGTAAATCTTATGCGTCGAGAAGTTGGAGAATTGCGCCTTGAAGTAGAGCAGTTGCGTTCTGAGAATGAGCAACTTAGGCGAGCAGTTGAAAAGTTGAAATCCTCGAGTGTTGGTAGCGATAGTGTCCGCAGTCAAGTTTCTTCAGTTCGTGCGTCCGTGTCTGCACAAAACGAGGCACTTAAGCGTGAGATTATTGCACGTGTAAAGAAAGATATTGATGCACTTGCAGCACAGACAAATACAGCCATACAGAAATTGGCAAAGGCTTATGGTTCTATGCCAGCACCTACAACGAAAACAACTTTTGGTACCGATTTTCCTAAAACAGGTATTACCTATACAGTGAAATCTGGTGATAGTGTTTCTAAGATAGCACGTGCAAATGGTTCAAGGATTAAGTGGATTTTAGATGCAAACCAGATTGCCGATCCCAAAGATTTGCGAGTTGGTGCAGAAATTTTCATTCCTCAAAAATAGGATAGATATGACTAAAAAAAGAGCATTAGGAAGAGGTTTAGGGTC
>JAGAOA010000048.1 GCA_017623955.1 Opitutales bacterium | reverse complement strand
GGACAACTTTATCGAGAAACCAAAATAACTTTGGTACGTATTCTCCAAATGGAACTAGATGCTTTTTTGCATAAAATTGCGGGCTGATTCCTTTGGTTTCAGAAACAAAGAATGCTCCATTTTGTGCTGATGCAGTTTTTACATCGTAGGTCATATTACCCGTTAACAATGGAGTTTTTATATCTTTAGCCAAAGTTTCAATCCAATTTTTCATCAGAGGATAATTTATGGGGAAACGCGGAGGTGTAGCTGCTTCTGGAAGTAAAATTATATCAACGCCTGTATCAGCTAATCCTTCTGACAAGGTTCTAATAACTGCCAAATTTTCAGACGCTAAGTTATCAGACCACTTTAAGATTCCTGCAAAATCAGTTTGAACTAATCCAGCTTTAAATAATACTTTTTCATTTTCGGCTCTTGGTAAGTTTGCTACGTATGTCCATACGCCAGACATAACTAATAACAATGCAACATAAAACTCAGGCGTAATTTTCGATAACTTACAATCTTGTTTTATAAATTTTGCTTTTTGTAAAGCATAGAGTTTATACAAATATTCAGCAGTGGCTAAATTGAAAAATATCAGCATAAACGATACTATCCAAACGCCTCCCCAACTAGCACTTTGTATTACAGCTATGCGTGTCCACTGGCTATTTGCAAGTAATAACCATGGAAATCCTGTAAAAAGCCACGTTCTAATCCATTCTAGAAGTACCCAAATAGATGCCAATCCTGCAAGTTTAATTAATCGTGTTATAGCGTCTTCTTCAGAGCTTGGTAGAAGGATAGGCAATAGTGCAAACCATGGAAAAATAAATAACGTTGATACAGCTAAAGGCAAAAGTACAACTCCTATCCATCCACTTGGGGGATAAACGTGTCGCAACCAGATAAGTAACCATATCCACGCTAAATACGAACATACAAATGTTGTTAACAAGTATGCTTTTTTTACCTTAGAAAATTTATCTAAAATTTGACCATAGAATTTCTTAGATTTTTCGTTTTGCGTACGAACACATGCTAACGATATTTTCCTATACTCTTTGTTTTCAACAAATAATATTTTACAAGCAATAATTGCCGGAATTGCAAATATATAGGCAAGTTCTGCTATACCATTTGGTTCAAACGCAAATGCATATAGTACAAACGAAAGAGCGGACGCAATACATACGCCCGCTATTGATTTTTTTTGTGATATTACCATTTTTCTAAACGCCAGCCTTCTTCTTTTATCAAACGTTCGGCTTTTTTGAATTTCATTTCTTGAAATTCTCCGCCTTTTGATATTACGACTGTATCGTTACGTCCAATTTTTGGAAGTTGAATTTCTGGAATTTTTAACTTAGGTTCTGATTTTGTTTCGACTGATTTTGCTGGTTGTTGTTCGTTATGTTCAGTCGATGTTTTAATATCTAATTTTTCAAGCATAGCTTGTAAAACTTCGATACTAGATGCACTTCGGAATAAACCCAAGAGAACATCGTTGCGGATTTTCCTAATGAGATCTTCAAAGAATTTAAATGCTTCACTCTTATATTCATTGAGGGGATCTTTTTGTCCGTATCCACGCAAACCTATACTACGACGCAAATCTTCCATTTCTGTAAGATGGTCTTGCCAATTTTTATCTAGGGCATGAAGTACTACAAATCGCTCGATAGATTTTAAAATATTTGCATCTTCAACTTCTTCGCGAATTTTATAAACTTCTTCAAGTTCGTTCATAATTGCATTTCGCATACCTTCGGCATCTTTACCTTCAAGTTGTTCTGGTATGATTGCCATTGGAATTCTGCTTGTTACCCAGCTACACAATTCTTGCAACGCTTCTGGTTCTGGTGAACCATCGGCGGGCATTATGTTAGAAATGCGTTCATCGAGTTCGTCTATTATGAAGTCAAACACTAGCTTACGAGGAGTATCAGAGTGCATACACTCGTTACGCAAACCATAGATAATTTCACGTTGCTTATTGAGAACATCGTCAAATTGCAACAGACGTTTACGCATAGAGTAATTTTGTCCTTCAACTGTTTTCTGAGCTCTTTCAATAGAACGATTTAAGAGAGGGTGGTCTAGTGGAGCACCTTCTTGGAATGTATTATTGAGAATTCTTGCCAATGGACCACTACCGAATATTCGCAATAAATCGTCTTCTAACGAAACGAGGAATTTAGATAAACCGTTGTCGCCTTGACGTGCGCAACGACCACGCAACTGGCGGTCAATTCTTCGAGATTCGTGACGTTCTGTACCCAAAACATATAAGCCTCCCAATTCATTTACGCCTTCGCCCAATTTAATGTCGGTACCGCGACCAGCCATATTTGTAGCAATTGTAACTGCTCCACGTTGACCTGCATTTGCAACAATTTCTGCTTCTTGTTGGTGATGTTTTGCATTCAGAACCGTATGTTCTATTCCCTGACGCTTTAACATACGACTCAATACTTCAGATGCTTCAACCGATGCAGTACCAACCAAAACTGGTTGTCCTCGAGAATGGGCAGCTTCTATTTCTGCAATAGCAGCATTAAATTTTTCTCGACGTGTTTTATAAATAACATCATTATTATCTTTGCGTTGACATGGGACATTTGTAGGAATTGCCATTACGTTAAGTCCGTAAATATCGTGGAATTCCTGCGCTTCTGTTTCTGCAGTGCCTGTCATACCTGCAAGTTTTTCATACAAGCGGAAGTAATTTTGTATTGTTATCGTTGCGTATGTTTTAGTTTCTTTTTCGATTGCAACACCTTCTTTTGCTTCTACGGCTTGATGTA
>JAGAOA010000047.1 GCA_017623955.1 Opitutales bacterium | reverse complement strand
TTCCGATCTAGCTATACCACTTGGCGTTTTGGCTGCGGTAAAAAAAGATTCTATTTTCGACAACATAAGTTCGTTTTTATCTTATGCGGCACTGAGTATACCATACTTCTTCTTGGCGTTATTGGCAGTTCTATTTGCGGCTGTTACTGGATGGTTCCCAACCGGTGGTCAGATGTCTATTCTGCATGAGTTTATGACACCTATTCAGCGCTTTAGCGATTATTTAGAACATTTAATTTTACCAACCCTTGTGTTATCGTTAGGTTCTATTGCTTCAATAATGAGAGTTATGCGAGGTAATTTCCTAGATTATTCAAAACTTGATTTCGCTGTTACCGCTAGAGCTAAAGGATTGAGCGAAAACGCTATAATGTTTAAACATGTTTTACGCAATGCTCTAAATCCTATTATAACATCGTTTGGGTTTGCATTTGCTGGATTATTATCTGGTGCGTTACTAGTTGAAAACGTAATGAATTATCCAGGTCTTGGACAACTTATATATTCGGCTATCATAAAACAAGATCAATATGTGGTAATGGCTGGAGTAATAATGGGTTGTTCGATGCTCATTATAGGTCAACTCTTAGCAGATATATTGTTGGCTTTGGCTGACCCTCGTATAAGACTAGAAAATACCCCTATCCCACTTGCAAAATTATCAGTAGTTGCTATAAGTGCTATCACGATTTCATCAATAATAGTTTATCTATGCCAACGGTTCAATACGTTCCTTAATATTTTAAAATTTTGTGCTGAATACATAAGTGTTGTTTTGATAATTTTGCTAATTATTGCTCTAGTTGTTGGATTTGTATGGGCTGGAATATTCTTTTGTAAGAATTTATTAAAAGCTTCGTTAAAAACTAAACGCGGTATAGTAGCGTTATTGATGTTAGCAATAATGTACGTTGCATCAATATTGGCCCCTTTTATATCTCCGTATGAACCTACGGAACAATGTTTAGATAAATCATTTCATCCTCCTACTGCAATCGTTATAAAAGATTGGCAGATTCTTGCAAAAGTATACAAGAATGTTGATCCTAGCATTGCTCAATATGAGCCAATTAAAGATGAATACCGCAAGATAAATTTCTTTGTACAAAAAAAAGACTCGCAATACAAGATTTTCGGATTAATTCCATTTAAGTACAAGTTGTTTCAGTTAGAATGCAAAAGTCCCGACGATCGTATATATTTATTAGGTTCTGATGCCACTGGTAGAGACGTTTTTTCACGACTACTATATGGTGCTAGAGTATCGCTTAGTATAGGGTTTATAGGGATTGCCATAACAATGGTTATTGGCTTTTTTATAGGCGGATTATCGGGGTTCTTTGGTGGAACATTCGACTTTATTTCTATGCGTTTTGTAGAGTTTTTGATGGCAGTTCCAGGGTTATATTTATTGTTAGCCATGCGTTCGGCTCTAGCTCCGCATTTCAACAGTTCCCAAATGTATATGATGATTATTATAATATTATCGTTCTTGGGCTGGGCTGGAACTGCAAGAGTGATTAGAGGAATGTCTCTTTCGCTAGCTAAACGTCAATATGTACAAGCAGCAATAGCTATGGGAGAAAATCCTATAAAAATTATTATACAACACTTTTTACCAAACGTACTTAGCTATCTAATTGTAGGAGCAACGCTTTCTATACCAGGATATATTTTGGGTGAAGCTGCATTATCATTTTTAGGATTGGGAATACAAGAGCCTTCTGCATCATGGGGGTTGATGCTAGCTCAAGCTCAAAACGATACCAAAGTTTTAATGTTAGGTTTTTGGTGGCTATTAACTCCAGGTTTTGCAATTTTTGCAGCAGTTTTAGCATTCAATATGTTGGGCGATGTCCTCAGAGATATTGCTGATCCAAAAAAGAATTTTAGATAATATGAAAAAAATTATCTCTATTTCATTTTTGTGTATATCAACATTTTTTGCCATTGCAGAAAACTCAAATAATATTGAAGAGATTGCAAAAATATATCTACCCGCTCCTAAAATTTTAGCACAAAAATATTTTAATCTACTTCAAAAAATTGGGTACACAAAACAAGAACAAATGCAACAATTAATAATTGCAACACTTTTAGGATACCCAAATTTTGATGGAGTCTCAAGCTCTGAAACGCTAAATATAGCTATATACAATAAAAATAACAAGTATTTAACATTTGCAGAAGTATCGGCAGATGAAAAATCGATATTCGTTAGAAATTTAAGAAATTTCATTAAATTAGAGCCTAGAGACAATCGTATGGTTGCACAACTAACAGGCGATAAGGACACAACGTTAGCAAAAGAAATATCGTTTGAAACAACATCCACAACCGCTCTAATTCAAGCTTATATTTCAAAACCAGAAATTCTGACAAATTTTATTCCCCTGCCCGATTTTTTTACAAAATATTTAAAAAATAGTAAAAATGCAAAAGTTGAAATTGATGATGAAAACAACACGTTAGTTATCAATATTATTTTAGAATCGAAATCTAATACGCAAGAATTTGAAACCGGTATTGAGTTAGCTACATTACTACCTAAAAATGATACAGAAATATCAGCTAATATCATAGATAAAAACGGAATAGAAATACCAGTAAAAACGCAGTATGGCAATGTAAGCATACAAACAAGAGGCAACTGCAGTATTTCTATTAATTCACTAAAACAACAAATTCATATTGTAATGCTAGGAAAGATAATAGACTCTACAAACGCAACAATAGATGGTAAAATATATCAACTATTATCCAATTCTATTTCTAAAGCAAACCTATGGAGTATTCCATTAACAAATGTATTATTCACATCGTTCGAAAACTTTGTTGTACTCTCTACCGATGAAACTAAACTAAACGAGATAACTGCTAAATTAAAATCCTTAAAAATAACAAAACCTAAAACACCCAATATAACCTTTAGACAACAAAGCAACAAACAAACATTAAATGCAAAAATCTCATTTTCAAAAGAAGTTATAAATCTACAAGTTGCTATTCCTTACGAATGGGGGAAATCACTTTTAGATAATATTAATACTTACCTTTCAACAAACCAAACTCAACAATAAAAATGGGCGTAAAATTAATAGCGACGGTTTGTCTATTTTCTGGAATTGATAGGGAATTAACCTATGAAGTAGATGAACGTCTCGCCAATGAAATTCAAGCTGGTTCGATGGTTCTTGTTCCTCTCAGAAATATGACAACATCGGCAATAGTCAAGAGACTTGAATATGCCGATACATCGCAATGGGAATTTAAACTTCGCAAGATATATTCGTTTGTTCAACCAGAACCTGTGTTATCACCCGATTTAATAGAATTATCTGAATGGATTAAAAGTTATTATTGTGCATCTACGCAAACTGTACTTGAGACAATGATTCCCACTGTTGTCCGTGCAGGAAAATCGGCAATGGAAGTAAAAGAAGTTAGACTTGCAAAAGAATTACCACAAGAAGAGTTACAAAAACTCAAAAAAAGAGCCCCGATGCAAGCATCTATTTATGAATATCTATGCGAAAATCGCGAAGCTATTTTGCAATCAGCGCTGATGAAAATGCTCTCTGTATCGGCACAAAGCATAGAGTCGTTAGCAAAAAAAAGGATTATAGAAGTATATAACAAAGAAATTATACGTTCTGCTTATGATGACGATCTTTCAAATGTGGAACTAATAGCACCAACTCCACACACGTTGAATAGCCAACAACAAAAAGCTTTTGATGATATAATTGATGACCTATCCTCAAATAAATTTCAAACGAGACTATTGTATGGAATAACAGGATCAGGGAAAACTGAAGTGTACATGCAAGCTATGCAAAAGGTCTTGAATGAAGGCGGAAGTTGTATTTTTCTAGTTCCAGAAATATCACTAACACCTCAAACAGTAGGACGCTTACGTAGCCGTTTCAAAGACTGTGGATTAGTTCTTTGGCATAGTGCTTTGACAAATGGACAACGTCTAGATGCGTGGAGAGCTTTAGCAACAGGAAAAGCTAGGATTGTTGTAGGAGCTAGAAGTTGCATTTTTGCTCCAATGAAAAATTTAAAATTAATAATAGTAGATGAAGAACACGATGGAGCTTACAAACAAGACAAAACACCTAGATACAATGGTCGAGATGCTGCAGTAATGCGAGCAAAACTTTGCAATGCAGTATGCGTATTAGGCTCTGCTACGCCATCGCTAGAAACGCTTTATAACACAAAAATTGGCAAGTACAAAATATCTGAAATAAAAACTCGCGTGGACAAAAGCAAGCTACCTACAACGTATATTGTAGATATGAAACGCGAAAAAGTAGGTGCTATGCTTTCGCAAATGCTTATAGAAAAAATTTCGGATCGCTTAGATAAATGCGAGCAAACAATTCTATTTTTAAATAGACGCGGATATTCAAAAATTTTTGAATGTCCCGATTGTGGCAAAGTAGAAGAATGTCCTCACTGTGCAGTATCGCTGACTTGGCACAAAAAAGAAAACACGGTAAAATGTCACATATGTGGATACACAGCAAAAGCACCTCAAAAGTGTTTAAATTGTGGTTCTGATAGAGCAAAATGGAAAGGTTATGGAACTCAACGCATAGAAGACGTTTTATTATCGCTATTCCCAAATGCAAAAATTGGGCGAATGGACAGAGACACTATGACTCGACGCGACAACTATCGCAAAGTATTGGGTGAGTTTCGTTCTGGCAATCTAGATATCTTAATCGGAACACAGATGATAACAAAGGGGCTAGATTTTCCCAAAGTGACACTGGTTGGAATAATAGATGCCGATATAAGTTTGAAAATGCCAGATTTTAGATCTTCGGAACGAACATATCAACTAATTGTGCAAGTTGCAGGACGTGCAGGACGTGGAGACAATGATGGCGAAGTTATAATTCAAACAAAACATCCAGAAGCTCCACCAATTCAATATGCAAAACGAGACGACATGCAAGCTTTCTTAGAAGAAGAACTGGAAAATCGCTCTGAATTTGGATATCCGCCTACTATAAGAATTGTCCGACAGATTTTCCGTGCTAGAAATCAAGACAAACTTTCTTTTGTTCTTACAAAATATAGCGAACTAGCACACAAAGCTCTTGATGATATATGTTCTATGACTGACCCAACACCTGCTCCACTTGAACGCTCGGAAGACTTTTACCGTTGGCATATATGTTATTTCACAACATCGGTAAAAGCCGTAGTAAAAGCAATAGAACAACTGAAAAAAGAATTTCCATTCGACGAAGATATCGATGATGTAATAGATTCAGATCCTCTAAGTATGATGTAAATTTCAACACGAAAAAAAGGCAATTCTTATGAATTGCCTTTAATTTTAAATAAATTCTGAGCTATTCTGCAAAAGCAATATCAGGTTCTAATGCAATAGTTATACGATATTGAACCCTCGGACGCATTACCATTGCCTTATCGCGCGCATAAACTTGCAAATAATGGATTTTACCCCAATACGAACGATATTCAGGATCTTCAGACACAACTTCAGTATCTAACCAATTTGCTTGGAAATCGTCCTTTTCGATACTTACGCCTTGTCCATTCTGCCCCAAAGCATAGGTCATTGGAACGTGGTACTCTGCATGAGGCGCACCAATAGCAACAACTAAACGGAAATTATCGAGTGTTATTTGATTTTGAACAGAGTAGATGAAATCACCTACCAATTTCTTTCCGCTAAAGCTCCAAGAAACTTTACATGAACCTAAGCCCTTGATGATTTTACCGTCTTTATTTATAAGCTCGGGCTGTTCGTAACGGAAGAAGAATGAATTTCTAAATCCCATACCAGTTGTACAACGCTTGCCATAATAAGATGGAGTTGTTACATGTTCGCCAAAAGTCAATTCTGGTGTTAATATAGGCAAATACTTATCGGCCGGCCAATCAAAAATACCAGGAATATGTGGAAATGCCAAAGATGACGATGTATTGCTAGCATTTGGTGCAACTAATGGCAGACATGTATGCATTGCAGTTTCTGCATTCTTATAGATGAATACCCCCTGCTCTTTACGACCAGAATTATCGAATGAAACATACTTACTTACATTTTTTTCTGCAATCGCTTCTGAATTCATATTTCTGCCAATAGTCTTTGCCAAACGAGCCCACTGACAAAGATAACGAGCTGCATCAAAATTTGCCATTCTTGTTGTACATGAATTTTCCGCACTACGCTGTTGATCTCGAATTACTAAATATCC
>JAGAOA010000046.1 GCA_017623955.1 Opitutales bacterium | reverse complement strand
TCGACGACGGAGCTTTGCATATAATGCTTGTGCTTTTTCCATAAGTTCAGGCTTGTTTTTTACCAATGGGAATATAGCTGCTTTATATGGGGCAACGCGTGGGCTAAATTTGAGGACAACGCGTTTTTCTGCTTCACCTTTATCGTTAGGAACTTCATCCTCTGTATATGCTGCAGTGAGTACAGCCAATAGCGTGCGATCTACACCCAACGATGGCTCAATAACGTGAGGCAAATATTTCTCTTTACGAGCTTCATCGAAGTATTCGAGATTTTTACCAGAGGCGGTTTGATGTTGAGTGAGGTCAAAATTACCACGCACAGCTATGCCTTGTAATTCTTGCAATCCATGGGGGAAGTGGAATGTGATGTCTGTACATGCCTTTGCATAGTGTGCGAGTTTTTCGTCGGGATGAATGTCTTCAGCCAATTCACTTGCAGGCAAGCCGATTGAAATAAACCAGTTTTTACAAGCATCAATCCATTCTCTATGCAACTTACGCCAATCATCATAAGGCGATATAAAATATTCAATTTCCATTTGTTCAAACTCGCGACTGCGGAATATGAAATTACGTGGGGTAATTTCGTTGCGGAATGCTTTTCCAATTTGAGCTATGCCAAATGGAACTTTAACTCGATTTGTATCGCAGATATTTTTGAAATCAGCAAAGATACCTTGTGCTGTTTCAGGACGCAAATATGCAACTGCTGTTTCATCGCGTAAAGCACCTACGTATGTTTGGAACATCAAATTGAAGTCGCGTGGAGGGGTAAGTGTTCCAGCGTTACCAGTTGCAGGGGAAGGAATGAGATCGTACTCAAATGGCTTTGCGTCCATATAATTTTTTAGATCAATTTCGCCCAATTCTCCTTGAACTTCTTTTTTACTCTTTAATTCAGCCGCCTTCTTTTCAGCTTCTTGTTGCATATTTTCGTCTTCAAGAACGCTTACATAACCGATGTTTTCACCATTTACCAATACTTCGGCAAAGAAAATTTGGTCTGCACGGAAGCGGAGTTTTGATTCCTTACAGTCAACCATAGGATCAGAGAACCCTTCAACGTGTCCAGATACACGCCACACATTTGGATGCATTATAATAGAAGCATCTAAGCCAACAATATCATCTCTACCGTGGACAAAGTCTTTCCACCAAGCACGTTTGATGTTGTTCTTCAATTCGACACCCAAAGGTCCGAAGTCGAAAAATCCGTTAAAGCCGCCATATATTTCTGACGAGCGATAAATGAAACCTCTGCGTTTACAGAGCCCTTCGATAACTGACATATCTGATACCATAATAAAAAATAATCGGTATCATATTAGTTACAGATTAAGAATTGTCAACTTATAAGATATGTTTCTAATATTATCTATGAAAGGCGGTTATTAAATCATTTACTGCTTTTAGAGTATCTATCGGTTGTAGTACATCTGATACTGCTACAATTCGTTCTCCTCCAGCTTTACGTACTTCTGATACTGTTTTTAAATTGATACCACCTATACAGAACCACGGAATTGTAGGTTTTAATTGTTGCGATACATATTTTACCAGCTCCAAGCCAACGGCAGCACGTCCTGGTTTTGTCATTGTTGTGTAAACTGGACCAACTGCAAAGTAATCGAGCAAATGTGCGTTTTCGTTTGCTGATGTAGCTTGTTGAATAGAGTGTGTTGAAAGTCCCAATACCCTACGTTGTCCTATTGCTTTTCTGGCTTCTAATATTGGGCAATCGTCCTGACCAACATGCAAGCCAGCGTTT
>JAGAOA010000045.1 GCA_017623955.1 Opitutales bacterium | reverse complement strand
TATATTTTCTATATCACTTTTGCCAAAAATATAAACTCCGCAGAACAAGCCTGCTATAATACATACATTTAGGATAATCGGCGTTATAGACGGAATTCCAAAACTATCTAAGACATTCAAAACTGCTGAAAATATGGCAGCTACACATATAAGCAACAGATATGGAAAAAGTATCAACGAATATTTTGCTCCTAAAAAATATCTAGTTTGTTCTGTATCGAAGTACAACATTGATAAAAGCGACAAAAGCATTCCTATTGTGACGATAATTATCATACCAACAATAGCACGCGATGTGGCTTTATTTAGAAAATCAAAAGCATCTGGCAACCCTTTATTTTTTAATGCACCACTAAAAATTGGAACTATTGCACTTGATAAAGCTCCTTCGCCCAACAATCTTCTAAATAAGTTTGGCAATGTGAAGGCGAAAGTATATGCACTACTGACGGCTCCGATACTCATATACGCCATACTTAATGCGTCGCGGACTAAGCCTAAAATACGAGAGCCTATTGTAGCAAATGCAACTTTTAAGATATTTATAAACTTGCTCACAATGCCAATTATTTTTTATCTATTTCGTTGAGCTTTCTATGAAGAGTTCGGCGACTTATTCCAAGCATTTCTGCAGCTTTTGTTTTATTGCCATTTGCCGATTTTAGTGCTTGTTCTATGAGCCTTAGTTCGTTTTGTTTTGTTGAAAGCTCTTGAGTGGACTGTTCGACTTCAGATTTTTCAAAAAATTTTTCATCTAGATGTGTTGGCAATATTTCTTCTCCAGCGTGCATTACTGCTACATTCTCACAGAAATTTCTAAGTTCTCTGACATTGCCGTGCCATTTGTATGATTCTAAAATCTTTAATGCTGTTTCCGAAATTGTTGCTGGCTCTAAATCATTTTCTTTTGCAAAGAAGTTTAGATAAGCTTCTAGCATAGCGGGGATATCTTCTGGATGTTCTCGCAAGGGGGGAAGTTTTATTTGAACTACGTTAAGGCGATAGAACAAGTCTTCTCTGAATAAGCCTTGTTCTGCCATTTCTGCCAAATCTTTGTTTGTTGCACATACTATACGGACATCGACAGATATTGGTTCATTATTGCCAATTCTTTCAAAGGTTTTTGTTTCTAGAAAACGCAAGAGTTTAACTTGTGTTGTTGAATCTATCTCGCCTATTTCATCTAGGAAAATCGTACCTTTATCGGCTGCTTCAAAGCGTCCTATACGGCGTTGGGTTGCTCCTGTGAAAGCTCCTTTTTCATATCCAAAGAGTTCACTTTCTAGAAGATTATCTGGAATGGCAGCACAGTGTACAGGTAAGAATTTAGCATCTTTGCGAGGAGAGTACGAATGAATTAAACGAGCTATTAATTCTTTTCCCGTTCCTGTTTCTCCAGTTATTAGCACAGTAGCCTTGCTTTTTGCAGCAGTTTGGGCGGTCGCTATTACTTGTTTCATAGCATTGCTATTTGCTATGATTGCTCCAGATTCAGACTTTGAGGTGGAGATATTTGCTGATGCGGTTTCTATCTTTTTTGCACGCAGATTTTGAATATGCTCGCTATTTTTTTGCAGACGTTCGTTTTGCTTTTGTTGGCGCTTCTGCAAAAGTGCGTTTAATGTGTTTTCTAATTTCTCAATATCTACGGGTTTTGATATGAAATCATCGGCACCGCGTTTCATAGCTTCAACTGCCATTTCAACATTTCCATAAGCAGTAAGCATTATGCATACAGGCTTGTTTTCTACCGATATTGATTTATCTATTACAGACATTCCCGTTTTGCCCGACATTCTCAAGTCGGTTATCACAGCATCAAAGTCTTCGGCATCGAGCATTCTGATTGCGTCATCAGCGTTTGATGCGGCGAATACATCAAAGTCATCGCCCAAGGCTCTGCACAGACCTTCACGCGTGTTCTTTTCGTCATCAACTATCAATATACTTTGCATTTTATTCCATTGATATTAGAACAATAGTACCGTCGTTGACAACATCAAAAAGTTCAACTATTTCATTGTTTCGCAAAAGTATGCAACCATGACTATTGGGCGTGCCAATTTTATCTTCTTGATTTGTTCCATGAATATATACATAGCGGTTGTAGGTATCGACATCTCCACCTGAATTTTTGCCTTCTTCTAAGCCTCTAAGACGCATTATACGAGTTGTGATTAAATTTTTCTCTTGCTCTTGTGGTGTCTGTTCTGAAACTAGTCCACAGGGAACGCGTCCGCGAAATACTGTAAACAGTGGAGCATTTGCACCTATTTTACCATCGATTTTATGGAGTCCAGTAGGTGTGCCATTTGAATTAGCTATGCAACTTGGTGGATTTCGTGACGTTGAGACATCGTAAACTTTTGTTAATGTAGAGCCATCAAATAAATAAAGTTTCTCTTTGGCGATAGATACGAAAAGAAGATGTTGACTTAATTCAACATTTAATTCATTACATTTAGTCAGAATTTTATTATAAATCATATTATGAGCAAAAAATATAGAGTAGGTATTGTTGGTGCAACTGGCGCCGTTGGTCAGGAACTTCTCGAATTATTAACTTCGAGAAATTTTCCAATGCAATCTTTAACACTCTTGGCATCTTCTCGTTCGGCTGGCAAGAAAATTCAGCATGCAGGTGTAGAATATATTGTTGAAGAAACTAGACCAGAGTGTTTTGATAATCTCGATATAGCTATCTTCTCTGCAGGCGGAACGCCTTCTAAAGTGTTTGTTCCAGAAGCTGCTAAACGCGGTTGTATTGCTATTGATAATTCTTCGGCGTTCAGAATGGACCCAAACGTTCCTCTCATCGTTCCAGAAGTAAATCCACAAGCAATAAAAACACATAAGAATATAATTGCAAATCCAAATTGCACAACAGCGATATCTCGTATGGCTCTATGTCCATTGCACAAGGAATTTGGCTTAAAACGCTTCTTTGCTGCAACATATCAAGCGGTTTCGGGTACTGGTGTGGCTGCTATGCAAGAGCTAGAAAATCAAATGAAAGCCATTGCAAATGGTGAAGAAGCTAAGGTTGAAGTGTATCCTTATCAGATAGCTTACAACGTTCTTCCCCACGTTGATGTATTCCAAGACAATGGTTACACAAAAGAGGAGCTTAAAATGCTGAACGAAACTCGCAAAATTCTGGAAGCTCCATATATTATGAATTCAACAACTTGCGTGCGTGTGCCTGTAATGCGCGCTCATAGTGTGGCTATTAATGCGGAGTTCGAAAAACCAGTTTCGGTAGAACGTGCGCGCGAAGTTATTGCGGCTTTCTCTGGTGCTGAACTAATTGATGATGTAGAAAACAAAAAGTATCCAATGCCTTTGTTCTGCCAACGTAAAGAAAAATGTGCAGTCGGTAGAATCAGAAAAGATTTGGTATTTGAAAACGGTTTGTCGTTTTGGGTCGCAGGTGATCAACTTTGGAAAGGCGCCGCACTCAACGCTGTTCAGATTGCTGAATTGATTGCAGCTAGCGAATAATTTTGATTTCTTTTAAAAAGCTCGAAAGTTTCGAGCTTTTTTATTCTCTACAAATAATTACATCGTTTGAAAAACCTTGACAATAGAGCCTGTTTTTTGCGATATTGTAACTAAATTAGTTTACCGAAATCCTCAGAGTTTCGGTATGTATGAAGTTAAAGGAGTTTTATATGAGCGAATATACTGTAGTGTCGATGAAGTGGGGCAAAAAATATGGTGCCGACTATGTAAATCGTCTATATAATATGGTTGCCCGCAACACTACGTTGCCGTTTAAGTTTGTGTGCTATACTGATGATGCTAAAGGTCTCTTACCTGAAATTCAGGCTCGTCCTCTTCCTGAAATGGATTTGCCTGAAGGTCCAGAACGCGGTTGGAGAAAGTTATCGTTGTTCAAGAAAGATATAGATCTTTCTGGTAGGATTTTATTTCTTGATTTGGATACAGTTATTGTTCGCAATATTGATGATTACTTTACTATTGATGGCGATTTCATTTTAATTCGTCATTGGCGTCCATCTAAGAAGCAAGGTGTAGGCGAAACTGGAGTGTATCGCTTTGAGGCGGGTGCTCATGCTGATTTATACGAATATTTTATGGCTAATATTGAGGAAGTTAAAGCTAACTTCCGTCACGAACAAGCTTATGTATGCGATGCTTTAACGCGTCAGAAGAAAATTTCATTTTGGCCTAGCGAATGGATGCCAAGTTTTAGATACCACTGTATGCGTTGGTTCATATTAGGATTGTTCCTAGAACCTAAGCTTCCTGAAAAAGCTAAGATGATTGTATTTCATGGTCATCCAATGCCAGAAGATGCTCTTAAAGGAAAAATGCGTGGATATAGAAAGTTTTTCCGCTTTATTAAACCAGCAAAATGGTTAAAAGACGCTTGGAGATAATTTTAGAATGGCAAAAAAGATTCTTGTAATAGCTCCTCATAATGATGATGAAACTATCGGTGTTGGGGGGACAATAGCAAAACACGTTGCAATTGGTGATGATGTTTATGTCGCCACTTGTACTTCGATAGATGAAGGACATCCTGTTATGAAGCCTAATAAGGAAATTATTAGAGCCGAAACAATTAAGGCTATGGATATTTTGGGCGTAAAAAAAGAAAATATTATTTTTGCGGATTTGCCCAATGTTCTCGTTCCTGATACTGCTATGTATGAAGTCAACAAAGTTGTTTTAGACATAGTAAAAAGTGTATCTCCTGATGTTATGTATGTTCCTTTCTTATATGATTTACATAAGGATCATAGAGATATTGTATACGCAACTCAAGTTGCGGCTCGTACGGTAACGGAGTTTGGTAGAAATATCAAAGAGATTTATATGTACGAAACGTTATCGGAGACTCATTGGAATATTGATCATGTTGAAGGTGGCTTTTTACCAAATGTTTATGTTGATATTCATGGGGAGTATCTTGAAAAGAAATTGAAGGCTATTGAAGCGTATCAAAGTCAACTTTACTTTGCTCCTAATGCTCGATCTGTTGAAGCATTGAGGGCTTTGGCTGTTTTTCGTGGCTCGATTGTTCACATGCATGCGGCAGAAGCTTTTATGCTAGTTAGGGCGTTACATTAAAAATAAAATTTAAGTCTATATACATAAAAAAGGCTATTCCAAAGAATAGCCTTTTCCCTTTATATATTAAAATATTTGCCCACAGGCTTAGAACAAACACCCGTTTTACTGACCGATGGCAAGGAGTAAATCCTTAAACCATTGTTGTGTAGTGTCGAATGGTTTGCCACCTTTAATGCGTTCAAATTCACATGCACGAAGAACGTTGTTTGCGTTTTCGTCATGACCAATTACGCCACCTTCTCTGCGGAAAGCACATTCAACAGCGAGGTCTGTGCAACTCTTAATGAGACGGAGGTCGTCAACATTAGCAGCGGCAGCACGAGCATAGTAGCCACTCTTTTGAACGAGAACTTTTTCTGCACCAATCATGTCGGCGAATTGTTTGCCAAACCATTTGCCAGGGTTAACTGCATCGAGCTTAACGTGCCCGAAAGCGTCGCGTGGAACTTCTTCGCCACGAGCTTCCATTTCAGCGACGATAGTTTTTACGCCAGCACCTTCTGAAATGAAGATGTTTACGCAGTCGTTTTCGTCCATAATTTTCTTGAGGCGAGCAGCTTCTTTTTCGATGTCGAGTTCCATTTCTGGAATGTAAACAGCGTGAACGTCGCGACGCATTTTTGTGAGACCCAAACCGTCAGCCCATTCGCCTTGATTGAGGAGCTTGCGATATTCAACAGCAGTTGCAGCGGTGAGCCAACCACAATTTCTACCCATAACTTCATGAACGATGAGCATGCGTGGGTTAGCACCGCTTTCGCTTACTACATTGCGGAAGAATTTAGCACCTTCTTCAGCGGCAGTCCAAGCACCGAGACTTTGTTTGATTGGGTAAACGTCGTTATCGATAGTTTTTGGCACGCCGATAACTGTGAGTTCGTAGTTGTTGTCTTTTAAGAATTTTGCGAGGTCAGCAGCTGCAGTGTTTGTGTCGTCGCCACCGATAGTGTGGAGAATATCAACACCGTCTTTAACGAGCTGATCGGCTGCAACTTTTTGTGGGTCTTCGCCTTCTTTTACCAAGCCACGCTTTACGCAGTCTTTAACGTTTGTAAGTTTTACACGTGAGTTGCCGATTGGTGAACCACCATAGCGATGGAGGATAGGTGCTTGTTCACGCATTTTAGCGTCAACCTTGATACTTTCGCCAAGGAGCAGACCTTTGTATCCGCCAACATAGCAAATGATTTCGATAGAAGGATCGATTTCAGTGTAGCGTTCAATGAGACCACCGATAGCGCTCGACAAACATGGAGCCAACCCACCGGCTGTAAGAATTGCAACTTTTTTAGGTTTCATATATACTATTTTTTTTGATGTTAAAAATTGAAGTGTATTAGCCTATTCTATATAAAAAACTTGGCAAGCAAATTTTGATGATTGCCAAGTTATGTGTTTTATAAAGCTTTATTTTTATGATTATTTAAAAAGTTTAAAATCTTCAGGTTTTACTATTTGGTTTTTGTAAGTGAATGGCGTTTTGTTGTAGTTTGTAATAATTTCAGAGCCGTCAGAATATGCAGTCAAGAAAACGCCTTCAGCAAGTTTCTTGTGCTTTTGAATAAACTCGTACTGCAAGTATTTCAAAGGCTGATATTCATCGTAAGCGTCTTTGATATGTTTCATGTCTTTGTACGACTCGAAATAATACGTTGGGCGACCACCAGCTTCGTAGAGTTTTAAACGCGATGTAGTTTTATCGAACAAATGCCATGGCCAATTCGATTTTTCGTTTTTTATGCGTTGTGGAAAATTATGGTCGATTGTTGCGTAGTGGGGATTGCTCAAGATTATGCCATGATATACAATTTGCCAAAGTGGAACATGCTCGTGGCACAAGGCTTTGCTTGTCCATTGGGGATATGTTCCTGTATAGAGGGCGAAGTCGAGCACGCTTGCCAAGTGGTCGAAACCACACTCCGAGCCAAAGCCACCGAAAGTTTCTCTTGCTAAAAGTGCAATATCACGCATTGCTTTTGCGTTATCTTTGCGAGTTGCTGGATGATGTTTATCGTTGCATGGTGGTGGGGTAATTGCCGAAAATACATCGATATGGTGCATACCTTTTGCTCCTAAATCTTTTATTCGTTTGAAGTCGTTGCGAACAAATTTTTCGAGCATGGCTTTTTGACAAACTTCGTAAGCTCTGCCACCACTCCAACGACCACCTCTTGCCATTTGTCCATTCTTATGTTTACGTATATAACTTTCGCTCCAACAATCTGCACACTTGTAGGCATCGGTATAATTGTTTTGGAAAAAGAAATGGTACCCAGCTTTCTTTGCTTCGGCAACAGCTTCACGGAGCTTTGCTTCGCCTCCGAATGTTTCTTCAACTGGGAATAACTGTGGAAATCTACCGTCATGGCCTTTTGTATTCCACGCAACCGAGCAAACTTCGAGCTGTTCTACACCAAGTGCTTTTAGCTCGATAATCATATTTTTGAGCTTTTCAAACGAATGCACGCAGTTGACTGCGGGTTCGTTTACATTCGGAATATGATCTTCAATTTTTGAATGTTTTTTTCTGCCATGAGGCACACGAACTGTCATGCTTTCAACTGCATATTTTAGGGCAGGGCGAGTCTTTACTTTTTCCTTTAGTGGTTGCACTTCGCCTCTATCAAGCTGATATT
>JAGAOA010000044.1 GCA_017623955.1 Opitutales bacterium | reverse complement strand
TCTGTATTTTGTAGGAACTACATCGTACAAAGTTGGATAAATATTAGCATCGTAGAATGCTCTAAAGAAGCCCATAAATGTCATACCAAAACATACAAGAAGGAATGGAGTTGAAATAGCCATCATAGTATCAGACATTCCAAAGAAATTCTTAACCTCTTCAGAAAAGCCAACTAGAACTATAAAAGGAACTGCAACTATGTAACCAAAGCTTTGCATTAAAACTCTGTATTGAACTTTCTTCATAGCTAAATAGTCAGAAAGTTTTCCAGCAATTAGAATTCCAACTATACCACCTAAATGCAACCACAATACAGCATGCAACCCAGCAGAAACTTTATCGAGTTTCAACGTTTCATGAAGATATACCGTCGACCACGTTAGGAATGCTTGGATTACCATAACAACTCCACTGAATGCGACAGTCAACAAGATTGCTGATGGAATTGAGAAAAATATTTTTATAGATTCGCCAATAGAGACTTTATCAGTATTAGTTGCAGACTTATATGCTGGAGGATTTTTATCTCTCAAACGCAAGAATATTACAACACCAAGCAACACTCCAAGTGTGCCAAACAACGCAAATACTACACGCCATCCTTCAAACTGCCCAAGAAAACCTAAAGACTCTAACGCTCCAGAAGCTTTCAATTCATTCCATTGTTTTGCAAGCCATGTTGCCATAACTCCACAAATTACAATACCCAAATACTGTGCAGTTGTAAAAATGCCCATCGCCGTAGCTCGAGTATCTTTATCGTGATACTCTGATAGAGAAGAGTATGCCGCTGGAGCAAAGAAACCTTCACCAACACCAGTAGCTACACAACGGAATATGATAAACAGGAAGAAGGCACTGCAGGCACCCGAAATGACGGTGGCGGCACTCCACAATACAAGACTTGCCACTATAATTCCTTTTTTACCAAAACGGTCGACAGCAAATCCTGCAAATGGGAAACAAACAGCAAGAACCCACATAAAGACAGTAGCAACAAGACCTGCATCGGTTGGACCCATACCCAACGAAGGCATAATATCCGGAAGCAACGCATTGTAAATTTGGCGGTCTGCTTGATTAAACCAATATGCGAACCACAAGAGGATTAAGACCTCCCACTTGTAAAATCCGCTATCATTTTTTGCTATATTTTGAGACATTTTATAAGCGTAATTTTAGTTAATATATATATTAGAAATATTCTAATCCCCATAAATGTAAAAAATCATAGATGATAATTTTCTACTGTCAAGTTGATAGTAACAATTAAAATTATCTTACAGTTAAACTAAATCATCGATGCTTGTTTGTCATACAATGATTTATAATAAGGACAACGCTCATACAACTCTTTTGCCGTTCCAAAATCTATAATTTCACCATCTCGGAAAACTATAATTTTTTGAACATTACGAATTGTGCTAAAACGATGTGCAATTATAAACATTGTTCTGTCTTCCATAAGTTTATCTATGGCTTGTTGAATGAATGCTTCACTATTGACATCTAGTGCCGATGTAGCTTCGTCTAAAACAATAAATGGAGGGTTTTTCAAAAATACTCTAGCCAATGCTATACGTTGTTTCTGACCACCAGAAAGTCTGTCACCACGTTCTCCAACATTAGTATCGTAGCCATTTTCAAGCTCCATAATGAAATCATGAGCGTATGCTGCTTTGGCTGCTGCATAAACTTCTTCAGGAGTTGCATTAGGTTTAGCTAATGCTATATTGTTATATACAGTATCTTTAAACAATACTGGATACTGTGGAACTGAACCCAAATTTTTCCTTAAATCATACGAACTAATATCTTTGAGATTTACTCCATCGAGTTTTATGTCTCCCGATGTTGCATCATAAAAACGCATTGCAAGTTTTGCAAATGTACTTTTTCCTGCTCCAGATTCTCCTACCAATGCACAACTAGTTCCCGCAGGAATTACAATATTTGCATTTTTTAAAACTGGTTTATCGGAATACGAAAAATTTACATTTTCAAAAACAATCTCGCCCTTAACGTCACCTATTTTTACGGGATTTTCTGGCTCTGGGACGGTCGATACGTAGTCAAGGACTTCATTCAAACGTTCAAAAGAAGGAGTTATTTTTATAAAATCAGACCACATTCTAACTATGCGTTTAATAGGGTCGATTGTAAAATACAAAGCCAAACCTATCGCCGCAAATGTTGAAAAATCAATCTTTGCATTGTAAGCGTAAACAAAAGTTACAGAAATCATACTTGCAGCCAACACTTCCATAAGAGGTTGTTGCATTAATTCGTACTTTGTTATTTTCAGAACTAAACGCTGAAAATAAATATTCATATCATAAAACTTTTTTTTCTGCGGTTCTTGCAAATTAAAAACCCTAACCTCATGTGATGCCGATAAATTCTCATTAAAATGCTGAGCTATTTCTCCCTGAGTTTGTACCGATAATTTTGCATTACGCTTTAAATTTTTTCTAATTATTTGGACAGGTAAAATACAAAATGGAATTGCGGCAATAAATACCAACAAAAATACGATATTTCCATTTGTTACACACATATATATCAAGAAACTTATTGCTCCAATTACTTGAACGGGTTGACGCAACATTTCAGATGCAAACGAAAGCAAAATATTTTGTACTGCTTGTGTATCGGTACTCAAACGCACAAACAAATCGCCAGTTGTGTGTTTATCAAAAAAAGAAAGAGGATAATCTTGTACCGATGAAAATAAATCTTGTTTTATAGAACGCAATACTTCAAGCGATATAAAACTCATTAAATAACCACTTATGAACCCAGAAATTGCTCTTATGATAAAAATCATAGGAATCAATGCTGCAATACCAAAGACGTGCCAAAGATTATACGACACGCCATCAGCTGGAATAAAAATCTGTTTCAAAACCTTGTCAAAAATTACAGGCATACCAAAACCACTAGAAGCTCCATACACAAGCCCCATAATTAAAGCTGCTATCAGATACCAAATTCGCGGTTTTACATAAGCTATATATCTAGAATATTTTTTCATAAAAAAGTGACTATTATTGTAAAAATTAATCAATTCTTATCAAGCTTTTAAAATACAAAAGGCGGACAATCTATTGTAGATGTCCGCCGAAAGATTAAAAACTATACTATGCTTTAGTAGGCAATATTTTTGCAACGCCGAACGAAACCAACATAGTCACAAAAACTCCGATAAAACCAGCAACTACTCCAGAAACTACATCGTTTGAAATTGCAGGAACAACATAGTCGATAAACGGAGCATTAGTAAAATTTGGAGCATCTGGCAGAAGTGCAAAGTTTTTCATAGTCCATTCAAATCCATCAGGAAATGCACTTGCAAATGGAGATATCATAAGAGCTACTATTGTCAAAAGGCTTAAGGCAAACACTCCTTTTTTAGCCCCAGAAGTTTCAGACTTCTTTATGAGCGATGAAAGTGCAACAGTTGCGCAACCTTCACACATTGCCAAAGCAGTATGAACACCTAGCAACGTTACAAAAATAGAAAAGTTACCTTTGCCAGATGCTAATAGTTCAACACAAACAGCCAATACAGCTAGCTCTACGGAAGCAAATGCAGCCAAACCTATTGCAGTAGATTC
>JAGAOA010000043.1 GCA_017623955.1 Opitutales bacterium | reverse complement strand
TATGGAGGGCGTCCATTCCTTGAAAATGCGCTAAATAATGGCTTTTTGAAAGCTCGCAATAATGGTAAAATGTGGTTTTATTTGATGTGGGCAAATCACGATGTAACAAATCTTTGGAACAATAAAGTCGGTTTTAAAGGGAAAAATGATGTTCAGTGGAGTGCCGATGTATCGCTTGATGAGTTTAAAGAAAAGCTTGTTCCACGTTTTATAAATTATTTCAAAAAGCCAAATTACTACAAGATTGCAGGCAAGCCTGTTTTCAGTATTTACGAGCCACGCAATTTAGTTAGAGGAATGGGAGGTAGTTGGGCAAACGTAAAAGAAGCCTTTAAGTATCTTGATACAGAAGCAAAGAAAGCTGGTTTTGCAGGTGTTCATATTATGTTAAACTCTAAAGTTGCAAAAGGTACGTTCAAACAAATGAACTTGCCTAACAAAGCAACAGCAACGCCACGCGAAATTTCGGAGTATCTAGAATTTGATTCTTACACCACATACAACTGGGTATGTGAAAATTGGAGTGTTTTGACTCTTGAAACAGATTATCCTTATTCAAATTGGGTAGATTTCTGCACAAAAACATACGACACAAACAAAACACTTCTTCCAAATATTCAGTATTTTCCACATGTCTCAATAGGGTGGGATACAAATCCACGATTCCCAATGGGTGATTATATGCAAACAGTTGGTGGTTCAAATCCAAAGGATTTTGAACGTGGATTGCGTTTAGCAAAAGAATGGATTGATAAAAATGTTCGTAAAAATCATCCCAAGCTTATTACTATAAATGCTTGGAATGAATGGACAGAAGGTTGCTATCTTCAGCCGGACAAGCGTCATGGTTATGGATTTTTGAATGCTATTGCGCGCGTATTTGGTGGTGAAGAACAAAAATAATTTAAAGTGTTAATTTATGAAAAAGTTTATAATATCGTTAGTTAGTTCAACAGTAGTAATGTCGGCGTTGGCTCAAGATGCCACATGGATTAGTGTAAAAGACGAGTACACGCGAAATACTCGTACGGCAGTACCGCATCAAAATGCGAATGTCTCTGGAACTTGGAGTGCATTTCGCCACGATTTTAACATTAACAAAGTTCCCGAAAAAGCATTAGCCCGAATTGCCGTAGATAGTAAATATTGGCTTTGGATTAATGGAAAAATGGCAGTGTTTGAAGGCGGTCTGAAACGTGGTCCAAATCCGAACGATACATACTGCGACGAAGTCGATATTGCTCCGTTCCTCAAGCGTGGTAAAAATCAGATTGCAGTGCTTGTTTGGTTCTTTGGCAAAGATGGTTTTTCGCACAGAAACTCAGGCAAAATGGGTTTGTTCTTCGACCTGAAAACTCCTGAATTTTCGGTTGTTTCCGATAAAAATTGGTTTGTTCGTGTGCATCCAGCATATTCTGTTGCAGGGTATCCAAATCCTAATTTTCGTCTTTCAGAAACAAATATACTTTTTGACGCAAACAAAGATATTGAAGGTTGGCAGACAGTTGAAAATCCTGAAAAAATGGGCTTTAGAAAGGCATCGTTCTTGGGATATGAAGGTCATGCACCATGGAATAAACTGGTTAAACGTCCAATTCCATTTTGGAAAGATTATGGCGTAAAAGAGGCAAAGTTCCGTAGAAAGCAACAAACCGATACCGATTTGTATCGCAGTATTCATCGACAACAGGTAATTCCAATCAAGCGTAAAGGCGAACGCGATATCATTATTGCAGGAGTTCCGTACAATATGCAATTAACGCCTATTATCACTTTGACAGACGAAGTTGGTGGAAGTTTGATTGATATTCAGACCGACCACTCGTTTTCTGCGAGCGAATTTAATCTTCGTGCTGAATACATTACAAAGAAAGGTACGCAAACGTACGAATCGCTCGGTTGGTTGAATGGCGAACGTATTATTATAAATGTTCCACGCCATGTTAAAGTTGAGTCGGTTAAATATCGTGAAACAGGTTACGACACAAAGTTTGCAGGAACATTCTCTTGCGATAACGTATATTACTCTCGCTTTTGGCAAAAGGCAGTGCGTACTTTGTATGTGAATATGCGCGATAACTTTTTCGATTGTCCAGAGCGTGAACGAGGTCAGTGGTGGGGCGATGCAGTGTTGCTTATGAGCGAGAGTTTTTATACGCTTTGTCCGTCAAATCATGCACTTATGCGTAAGGCAATGCGTGAGCTTGTTGATTGGCGTAATCCCGATGGTGCGTTGTTCTCGCCAATCCCTGGTATATTCAATAGCGAGTTGCCATCGCAGATGCTCGCAAGTGTTGGTCGTTTTGGTTTCTGGAACTACTATATGAATACAGGAGACATTGAAACTCTTCGCTATGTATATCCAGCGGTGAAAGATTATTTGTCACTTTGGAAGTTAGACGAAACAGGCTTGACAGCTCATCGTGCAGGTGGTTGGACATGGGGCGATTGGGGCAAAAACAAAGATATTCGCATGATTTTCTCAGCGTGGCATTACATTGCTCTTGAAGCTGCCGCAAATATGGCGGATGTTTTAGGAAAGCCCGAAGATGCCTCTAATTACAGAGCAACAATGGCAACAATAAAAACAGCTTATAACAAATTGTGGAATGGTTCTGCGTATCGCCACCCAGATTACAAAGGCGAAACCGACGACCGCCCACAAGCTTTGGCAGTGCTTGCTGGTATTGCCGATAGCTCGAAGTATCCAGCAATTTTCAAGACATTGCAGAAGGAATTTCATGCAAGTCCGTATATGGAAAAGTATGTAATGGAGGCGCTCTTTGTAATGGGGTATCCTGAATATGCTTTGGCTCGCACGCAGATGCGTTTCGACAAAATGGTTATGGACGAACATCACACAACGCTTTGGGAAGGTTGGGAAATCGATGGTTTCGGTGGTGGCTCAACAAATCACGCTTGGAGTGGTGGTGCATTGACAATTTTGGCACAGTACGTTTGTGGTTTGTATCCGCTAGAGCCTGCTTGGAAAACATTTAAGATAGAACCAACGCCAGCTTATTTTGGCAGAATGGCAATTTCTGTTCCAAGTATAGCAGGTAATGTGAAATCATCATTCGAGTATGTTGACAACAACTTCAAAATGAATGTTTCAGTGCCTCAAAATACAACAGGTATCTTATATTTGCCAGATTTTGCAAATGGTAAAGATGTAAAGATAAATGGCAGTAGCAATTTATCTAAATATGCTCAGGTTGGTAAATTTGCTCATAAAACAAAACGTAGCTATGCTTTACCAGCAGGCGAGTACGAAGTTGTAATTTTCAACGTAAAGTAAAAATATAAACTAAAAAACACTCATGAAAAATTACATAAAAACAAAAATAGCGTTGCTTGCATTACCATTATTATTTTGTGCGTGTGCGAGCAAGCAAGTTCAATTCGATAACCCCGAAAGTAAAAAGGTTGTTGTTGAAAATGGATCTGAAATTTATGTTCCATATAAACAACTAACAAAAGCTCCTGGAGCTCATTGGTTTGCTTATTACGACAAGTTTGAAACTGACCCAACTGGGCGTTATGTTTTGGCAATGCGTGCAAATTTTGAAAATCGTTCGCCTAAAGATTTTGAAACTATCGAAATTGGCGTTATCGACACGCATTCAGACAACAAATGGACGACTTTAGGCACATCGGCAGCGTGGGGCTGGCAACAAGGTTGTCAACTTCAGTTCATTCCGCAGTCTGATTTTGAAGTTATTTGGAACGATCTTGAAAATGGCAAATTTGTGTCTCGCATAAAGAATATAAAGACAGGTAAAATGCGTACTATCGATACAGCAGTTTACGCTCTTTCACCTGACGGTAAATGGGCAATAACTTTAGATTACGCACGTTTGAATGATACTCGACCAGGGTATGGGTACAAAGGCGTTGCCGATCCATACAAAGATATAAAAGCTCCTAAAGAAACGGGTATATGGAAGATTGATTTGCAAACGGGAGAATGCAAACTTATAATGTCACTTGCCGATGTTGTTGCACTCAAGGAAACGAGTCATATAAATTTCTGCAATTCAAAGCATTGGTTAAATCACTTGTTGGTTTCGCCCAATGGCAAACGTTTCATTTTCTTTCATCGTTGGCAGTGTACACCAGATTGCAAAAATAAATGTGTCTATGCAAAACATTGGGGTACGCACATGTTGACTGCTAATGTTGACGGAAGTGATATTCGTGTTGTAATTCCATATAAAATGGCATCGCACTTTATTTGGGATTGGGAAAGTAAAAATATCTTGGCATGGACAAATATTGCAGATAGAGGAAACGCATTTTATCTGATTTCTGACGAGCCAAAACCAACTTATACAAAAGTTGGTCCAGACAAAATGAAAGTCAATGGACATTGTACTTATCTGAAAAATCCAGATTGGATTTTAAATGATACATACCCCAACAAACAGAGTATGCAGACTGTGTTCTTGTATAACGTGAAAACAGGTAAGCGTATAGATATTGCAAGGTTATATTCACCAAGAGAAATAAAAGGTAAAGAGTGGCGTTGCGATACCCACCCAAGAGCGACTCCCGACGGTACAAAAGTTATTGTAGATTCAGCTCATAGTGGTTCTCGTCAAATATATATGTTCGATATTTCGCATTTAATTAAGTAGAATTTTACACTTATTTTTGTGAATGCTCTCTATAAAATAAAAGAGGGCATTTTTTTTTAAAAAAAAAGCTTGACAAAAATAATTGGGGGGGGGTAGTATTTGACTAGTTTTTTAACATACCATATTTATAGGATAACAATATGAAAAAATTACTTACAACCTTATCAATAATGGCATTTGCTTCTACTTTCGCTAGTGCTGCTTAAATTAAGTTTACTGGAGTCGTTGATTCTTCTTGGGCAAATCCTGCTAATTGGACAAAGGTTACGGCTCCAACGGAAACTCCATACGATCCTTCTAACATCAATAACACCACCATTCTTGAGCTTGCTGGTCATAAGACTATGGTATTAGATCGCGATGGTGCTAGTTTCATGGAGTTTCGTTTTACAGGTTTAAATGCAACTTTTGATTTAGGTGGGAAAACAATCACAAACGATTTGAATCAAAGCCAATCAAATGTAAATCGTCGTTATTTGGTAAAAAGTGTTAATGGAATATGTGACAACAGTATTTTCGATAACGGTACATTAATTTCAAAAAATTCAAAGTTTGGGTATAGCGATTTCTTTATGGGGGCTTTTACTGATGATTATACATTTAATATTGGTAATGGTACAGGTACAAACGATACTCTCTTTATTTTTCAAGATCAAAGCTTCCAAGCTTATGGTGGTAATGTAACAAAAGATAGAACATATACAACTACATTGAACATCAATAGCGACGCCGTTGTTACTTCAAACGCATCAATTTATTTGGGGTATAACGATGCTGATACTTCTACTAACAATACGAACGGGATTACTGCTTCATATAGAACAAATAATTCGGAAGTATTCAACATTTACGGCAAAGTTGGTACATATACTTACAACGATGGTACTGCCGATGTAACAAGTACCACAACGTCGATTCGTTCTGCAAGCTCGGCAGAAGTTAACATTATGCAAGGTGGTTCTACGACTTCTACATCATCTGTATTAAGAGGTAAAACAAATATACATGGTTCTTTTACTACTACATCGAATACTACTGCTTACAACGGCTTTTATGTAGGCGACACTGGTACGATATCGGTTGGTGGAAAGTTGCTTGTTAACAATGGTGATTTTACTATGGCTGACTCTGGTACTGGTAAAGTTACAAGTCTTGTAAAAGAAGCCAATATTTATACAGATGGATATGTAGATATTGGTGGTGTTATTGCAACTAGTGTCTTTAGAATAAATGGTTCAGGTGGTGATAAGGCTAATGGTGGTTATGTAACAGCTGTAATTAGCGGTCAGATTATTTCGGCTAATAATAATTTTAAATATTTTGCAATTGGCGATGATGCCTCAAAATTAGCAACAATTGCCCCAGCGTCTGAAATTGATTTAGCAAACGGCAATTTTACTGTAACTTCAACAGCTAAGTTGTATGGTTCGGTCTTATATATTAAGGGAAATGGTTCTGTTTTAACAATGCAGGCGAAGTTCTATGACGATAAAGTTCAAGCAAGTGGTGGTGGTATCTCTATTCGCAACAACTCAACTTTGGTATTAGATGCAATAGATGTTAACTACGACACTACACACGCTCGTCAATATGACTTGGGTACAAAGAATGGACAGAATGCTACAATAGATATCAGAAAAAGTAATAGAATTAGATACATAGGCTTTGCCGACAACAAACAAACTTTGACTATCGACCTTTCTAATGGTGTAGCTGAAGAGGGCAGAGCATTAGTTGAATTTGATCAACTCACAAAAGTAAATATTGATATTGCAGGTGTTTCTACTAACACTGTTGCTCTTGCCGAAGGTAATATAATTAACTTCAAAGGCTTTGAGAATGGTTTAGTATGGTTCTCAAAAGACTATGTCGATAGCGAAGTATGGCGTGAAGATTTCCGCTTTGTAACGTTTGATGGCGTTGCTGTTGATGACGAATCATTCTATTATGGTTCGGGCAATTTAGGTGGTACTGGCTGGGAATGGGTTGAAAAACAAATCAATGGTAGAGACGGTTTCTTGTTTACAATTCCACAAGTTCCAGAACCAGCGGAATGGGCAATGATTTTCGGCGCAATAGCACTCGGTTTTGTAGCATATCGCAGAAGAAAATAATGCTTTTATATTGCTATAAAATTTAATTGAGATTTTACGATACAAAAAAGGGTTCACAAATGTGAACCCCTTTTTTATTTTTACTAATACCAATTAATCATAGTATATAACACGAGTTCCGTCTGGCTTTATTTCTTCGCGTGTTACTTTTTGTTTCGGAGTTTCTACTACGGTTGTCGTTGTAGTTTGTGGAGTCTGATATATTATCGTAGTGTTAGCAGGCTCTTTAACATATACAGTTTCTGTTCTAGTAGATGCTGCATTTGCTACTGCTGTTACAGCTACTGCACTTGAGAAAATTGTTGCGGGTATCCACCAATCATGATGATGGTGGTGGCGATAATGATGATGATGCCTTGGTGCATGTGGACGAGGTGGTGGTCGATGTCCGCCTGGGCGAGCAATCGATATACCTGTCATAGATAAAGCCAATGTCGTAATAATTAATATTTTTATAATTTTCATTTTCTGTTTTAGGTTAGATATTATATTAAACGACATTTATACAAAAAAGTTTCATTTTTTATTGTTCAAATAAAACCTGTAATTTTTTTAATAAAAATATTGTTAGCGTTTTATTCAAAAAAAGCTCCACCTAAAACTGTAACTTGATTTTGTGCATGTATTGCCATTACTTGCCCTGAGGCAATGGCTCGCTGAGGTGTTGCAAATTCTACTGTTGCTGATGTAGCAGATGTGGGCGTAAAATAAGCTTTAACAAGTTCGTCTCTATATCTTACACGAACATAGAGTTCTGTTTGTTGTTCGATTGTTTTATTAATCCAGTTGATGTCACAAATGTTCACTTTTGTTGCGTATAAATCTTGGGAGTTAGGAGAATCGAAATCTATTATTAATCTGTTATTTTCGAAATCTTTTGCTATTACAACGTATCGTTTGTTATCTGTATTAGATGGAACACCTATTCCTTTTCGTTGACCTATTGTGTAGTTGAATAAACCTTTGTGTTTGCCAAGAATTTTACCACTCTTGTTTACGATGTCGCCTTCGCTCTCTGGAATGTAGTGTCGCAAAAAGTCTTGAATTTTTATTTTTCCCAAAAAACATATTCCTTGACTATCCTTTTTTTCAGCATTTGGTAGTTGCTCCATTCTAGCGATATCTCTAACTTGACTTTTTAACAATGCCCCGATAGGAAATGACGCTGATTGCAGTTGTTCTTGGGTAATCATAGCTAAGAAATACGACTGATCTTTACTTGGATCTGCTCCCATTTCTAAGTCTCGAGAGCCGTCAGAATTTTCCCTCATAGAACAATAGTGACCAGTTGCAACAGTGTCGAAACCTCTGGCTTTTGCGTAATCTAAAAATTTGCCAAACTTCATTCTCCTATTACACATTACATCTGGATTTGGTGTTCTTCCACGTCTATATCCATCCACCAAATACTCCACAATCTGTTCGTGATATTCTTTAATGAAATCAACAGCTTCAAATGGCACATTCAAATGTTCGCATACCGCTTGACAATCCATAATATCTTGATGCCACGGACAATCGCCAAAGACATCAATGCCTTCTTCGTTCATCCATGTTTTCATATATGCGGCTGAAACGTCTTCGCCTTGTTGTTTTAACAATGCCAATGCAACTGCACTGTCTACACCTCCAGAAAG
>JAGAOA010000042.1 GCA_017623955.1 Opitutales bacterium | reverse complement strand
TTGCTCCAAGTAATGACATCTGTTATTCTTGAAAGCTTACCCGAAATTGTATCGAATTTATATTTAGCATTATTTTCTGTCATTTGCAGGATTTGACGAACCTGCTGCTTGATTTTTTTACTACCTGCTGCGGACGATCTTTTTTTATCGCTTGTAAATCCAAGATAGTAAAGAAAAGCAGAAGTTCTATCCTCTAACATAGCATAAAGAATCCATAAGCATTCTAAGTAAAATTCTGATGCCTTTGCTTTGTTATACCTTTTGAAATTCTCTTTGTATGACAATCCTTTTTCTATATTATCCGCAACAGTTTTTATTGGATATTTCGGAGCGGTCATAGTTACACCTTACTTGCCTTACAAATGCGATTTCTTTCGTTGAGCGCGTTTGTGATTTTTTTAATTAGAGCTTTAATGTCATCGGTACTACCATCGACTACAAGTGCTTTGAGTTCTGCGAGCATTATTTTAAGTGCTTCTTCGCTTTCTTTGGTTTCTTCGTTGGTAACGGGATCACTAAACTTAAAAAGTTCATTTAACGTCTCAAGTTCAGTTTTAACATCCTGATTTTCACAAACATCAACAATGCCGGCAATATCAATTTGAAAACGAGTAACATTTTTGGTATCAATCTTTACACTTTCGTCGACTTCTTCAACTATATCACGAGTGTTATCGGTAATAATAACCCCAATCGCACCTGCGCCTAAAAGGATGACCGATATAAGCAATGCAATCCAATAAGGAACAGCAACAAAGGCACCAATAGCGCATATAATTACGCCGACAATAAGTTGTGCCAACGCATATACTGCACCAACCTTAAAAATAGGGAAACCATAAATTTTGCTCACAAGATTATCTTTGGCTCTAAAAGCAATACTGCAAACAAATAAACTACTTACCAAAGCGATTATTGTAAATGCAAAAGAAATCCAACTTGCAGCACATTTACTGAAAGGTACAATTAAGAAAGCAAGAACATATACAAATAAAATGATGGAATAAACAGCAATAACCGATTTTGCTTTTTTATCAAATTTTATATTCATTCTTAACCCTCCCTTTTATTTCCGCATTCGGGACAGAATTTAGATGTAATGCCTTTGCAGCCACAGGCGCAATCCCAAGTAGTCGGTGCTTCAGGCTTTTTTGCTCCACATTCAGGGCAGAATTTAGACATAATATTTGTTTGTCCACAACCACAATTCCAACCAGTTACCGGAACAGGCTTCGGAGTGCCGCATTCAGGACAGAATTTAGAAGAAATAGCTGTTTTGCCACAAACGCAATCCCAAGTATCGCCTACAGATGCAACTACACTACCACCAATGTCGGCAGAAGTTCGCATAATAGGGTTAAGCGCATCTTTGGTCATCCCAATAACGCCACCCATTGCACCCAATGTTACACCAAGACCAGCAATGTCTCCAAGCGCAGAACCAGCTCCACCAGAGCCGTTGCCCGTGATGCCATTCTGCATCGCTTCCATACCAACCATACGAGCTGTTTCCTGCTGATAGGTATAACCCTTTGCACGCATCTCTTCTGCTTCGGCAAAAGCCTGCGCTTTATAGGCTTCGGCTTCTGCTTGTGCTTTGATTTTGAGAGCCTCTGCTTCACCTTGGGCACCGACCATTTTGAGTTGAGCTTCGGTCTGAGCCTCGAGAATTTTTCTTCCTTGTGCCGCTTCAGCTTCCGCCTTACGAATTTCTTCTTCACGAACACGCAGTGTTTTATCTGCAAACTGTTGCTTAAGACGGCGGAAATTTGGATCATCGTCAGGTGTCATTACTGAAGTTACAAAGAATTCCGGCATTACAAGACCATATTCACCTAAAACTTCATTAATGGCAACACGCAATTTTTCGGAAACAACGTCAATATACTCATCAATTTCAAGGATATTAATGTTGTTTTCTTTGATAATACGGGCAATGTTGGCTTTTACCTTGTTCATAACAAGAGCCTTGAACTT
>JAGAOA010000041.1 GCA_017623955.1 Opitutales bacterium | reverse complement strand
ATCTATTGCGTTGGGATACGCAGCTGCATATCCAATGGGCGTTGTTGGAGTCATCAGTACAATGATTTTTCTCAGAGGTATATTTTCTGGAATAAAAGTAATATCATCTGGACGCAATGTAGGTAAAGAAACATCTCGAGTATCTATCGAAGTTAATAACGAAGCCATTTTTGGACAAACAATAGAAGTCCTGCACAATATGCTATCTGAAAAACACTTTGTAATATCGAGAATTTGCAAGAGCGAAAATCCAATCCCCTTCCCAGCTAGTCCAGAAATGAAATTAGATAAAGGCGATAAAATTTTACTTATTGCAAGAAAAGAAGACCTGCCTATGCTTACAGCATTTATCGGCAAAAAGATAGACTTTGAATGGCGAAAGATTGATACGCAAATTGAAGGTGCCAAATTTATGGTTAGCAATCCTAAACTAGAGGGGCAGACATTAATTCAACTAGGTCTTTATGGTGGAGCAGCATTTAATGTTACTCGAATAAATCGAGCAGGACTAGAACTTGTAGCCCACGCTGATTTCAAATTACAAACGGGCGACAAACTTACCGCAGTAGGAACCAAAGAAGCTATTGAGAGAGTTGAAAAAATCGTAGGTAATTCAATCGCCAAACTTAATCATCCAAATCTTTTGCCTATATTTTTAGGAATAGTTTTAGTAGTAATAGTTGGAAGTATACCTATTTCATTACCATTTATACCCCAGCCAGTAAAATTGGGCTTGGCAGGAGGTCCACTAGTCGTATCTATTTTGATAGGTTATTTTGGACCGCGTTTAAAGCTCACAACATACTCTACAACAAGTGCAAACTTGATGATTAGAGAATTGGGAATTTCATTATTTCTGGCTGCAGTTGGGATAGGAGCTGGTAAAGAGTTTTTTCAAACAGTATTTTCCGCAAGTGGCTTAGAATGGGTAATGATAGGTTCACTAATAACACTTATACCTACAATAACAGCAATGTTAGTGGGTCGTTATTTGCTCAAATTAGATTATTATACGACAATAGGAGTAATATCAGGTTCCTGTACAAATCCACCAGCATTAGCATACGCAAATTCAACAACCCCAAACGATACACCAGCTGCAAGTTATGCAACAGTGTATCCACTCTCAATGTTCATGAGAGTTCTAACGGCACAGTTGTTAATTTTAATGTTTGTTTGATAAAAAAATGGGATGTCTAAAAAACGTCCCATTTTTATTTGTTGTAAAAAGCATTTTTAATTGTTCAGACGAACATCATAAATTTGTTCTGATAGTTTTCTCAAGCTTGTTACAAAGTCGTAATGAGGAGTATCGCAAATATCGACCATACCACAACCATAGTTTTCGCCATCATTTTGACGTCCAGATGTTACTTGATCAGCCCAACGGAACCAATGAATGCCTATTACATTGGGATTTTTCAAAGCATTGTTTACATACGCATTATTTAAAGCAATGCGTTCATTCATAGTTTTACACGTACGCAATCCACCTCCGAAAGTTCCCTTATCTTGACTACCGAAATGATATTCTCCTACAATGATAGGTTTATCTACCGAACCTTCAGGATGCTTTAATTCTGATGTATTTAACTTGTACCAGTTGTACGAAACTAAATAGCAATACTCTGTTGCAATTTTACGAACCAGTGGGTTATGAGAAGCAAATCTGCAACCTAAAAATAGCACATTAGCATCAGCAGCCTTCAACCCGTCACGACACACACTAAAATATTCTCTGTACATCAATTCTTCAATTTTGAGCATATCGATTTCACCCATTTTGGTCTGAGGCACAAACGTATCTACTTCAAGAAAATCCTCCCAATCTTTGTAAGAAGAATTCCATGCTTTATTTAAATTTTCAATCGATACATATTTAGCTTTTAAAACATCAGCAAATTTAATCTTGGAAGGCTGTGTTTTTCCTGCACACAAAATACCTCTAGCAAGTTTTAGATTTTCGCTTTGCCATGGAAGTTCGTTATCAACAAACACACCAATGCAATGGGGCTTATTAAAACGCGATTTTATATTTTGAAAATGACGCATTGCACGCTTGCGAAACATAGGGTCAAAATAATCAGGAACGTCTCGCCAATAAGCCGAAAGTTTTGCCTTTGATTTAATAACCTTGCTTACAGGTACAGATGTTATTTCTGCATACGGCACATTGCTATGCTTAGAAATAAATGGCTGAGCCCAACCACCAAAAGTATTTACGCCCCACAATCTAGCTCTTGTATCTGCTACCTGCCAGTATGTATCACGCCAATTTTTGCCATATTTCCACATCATATTGCGTTCTTCAAAAGCAAAAGTATTGTAAGGTTCTTTGAAAATCAGACGAGTTTGTTTCGACAACTTTATGAATTCTTTGCCTTCAATGTCTTCAAAGAAGTGTTCACGCTTAGAAATGGGCGATGGCTGATAAAGCCCTACTGCATTTACGCCAAACGACCAAAATAAATTTCCTTCTGGAGTAACAAAGAACCAACGACCATTTACTTTTTCAGTTCTAAAACGACCAGTAGCTTTAAATTTATAATTTTCATTTATATAACCAAAATATTTATCTCTGTTTGGGATTTCACCAATTTTTTTATAGAATGCGTTTTCTTCTTCAATTCGTTTTTGTAAATCTGCCTGAGTATGAATTTTATTTGCCCATTCTTTGTGCTTAAACTGCCCAAACTTATCTACAAACGGGAAAAATTCCTCTTTAGACAATTTTAACAAGTGTAAATTTTGCGAAATAAAATTTCCATTTAATGGAGTTTGTTTCATACCCCAAAAAATGTCTTTTTCAAAAAACCAATCTTGTACTTGTACCTCTTCGACTTTGAAATTGTCGATTGCAATTTTTGATTTTGTTTTTCGTGCTGCAAGAAAAAACTCGCCTTTTTCTATCGTTGGATTTGCATTAGAAAAAACCATCGCAGTTCCCTTTTGACCAACGTATGTGCCGAAATAATTTGTAGAATCGTTTACTATTTCCCTGCCCTTTCTGCGTTGAACAGCCATTGTCCACCAACCGACACCATTGCGAGATAATATCTCATAATCGAACGATATTTTATAAGACTTACCTATTAGCTTTGCCTTATTTTTTTTAGGGAAAGCCAACGCTTTATCCCAACCGCCCTCGTAATCGGAATAATCTAAAACCATTCTGCCATTTTCAAACGATGTTCTAGATACATCTATATGAAAATACTTTTGGAAATTTTCCGATACCGAACCATTATCAAAGTTCTCATTTACAAGAGGCATTTGAGCTATTGCGATTGTTGTTGATAGCAAAAGAAAACTTATTTGTTTTTTCATAATATTTTTAAAGCTATATAAATAATAAAAAAAACGGTACACTTCAATTAATTTTTTAAGGTACCGTTTTAAATTCTTGTAAAAAATTATAGAAGAATATCTATACTTACATCGCCTAACAGACCACTTTCACGCAATGCTGATTTTGGTTTTGGACCTGCAATTGTCCAAGTTTTGCGTTGAGCTTCAGGCAGATTTGCATCGTAAGCCAAACGATTAAACCAAGTACTTGTAACTTCAATTTTCAGTTCATTCTCGCCTTTTTTCAAAGCATCGTTTAACTTCACTGTAAATGGTTCGCACCACACAACAGCAAGTTCTTTACCATTCAAGAAAATCTTAGCTGCCATATCAACTTTGCCCAAGTTCAAGATGTAATCAGCGTTCTTATTTACTTCTTTTAAATTGAATGAAGTTGTATATGTTGCCGTACCAGAAAATGCTTTAGCTTCAGCAGATATTGGTAAATCCTTCCATGCTTTTAGAGAATCTAATTTCAATAATTTAGGAGCACCCCAACCATCAGGGAACGACAAATTCCAATCTGATTTTAGCTCTATTTTTTCTTTTAGAGTTTTTGCTGGCAATGTTTTTTTAGCATCGTCTCTAAAGACTACAAAAACGCTTTCTGCATTTGCCAAGTTGAGATTTATCGACATATAATCTCCGGTACGGTTTGCAACTATTCCTTCAACTTCACCTGTTATCGCATTCCATATTTCAGCATTTTTGTACGGCGACAAAAATTTTACATTCCCCTTGAACGAACTTTTATGAGGCGATGCAACAAAGAAAATATCGGCATTCGATGTCTTTCTGCAAAGCCACATTGGTAATTTTTCGGCAACTACACGAGGCTTATATTTTAAAGTTGCAATAGCGACATCTAAAGGTGTGTCAGAAATTACACGGCCTTTACCGATTTTATTTTCGCCACTTTTCTCCCAAATTTTCTTTACCAACAAATCGAAACGAGCCTTTGCACTTTCGCCACCTTTAAGCGTTGCAATATCTTGCGGAGCATTGCCGATGACAGTTGCGCCTTGCTCAATCAACCGTAAGATTTTTTCGAGAGTATCTACACGCATACGCTTGTTATCATGTAACCACAACGCCTTGTAAGTTAATCCTTCAGGTGTTACCAACTCGCCATTGCAGACACTGAGTCTATTCAACAATATATCAGGATTACAATAATCGTACTTGAAACCCTTAGGGAATGGATAGAGTTGGTCGGGTTTGTGATTTTGTTCATCGCCCAAGTACCAAAGAATATCAGAAACAGATTTACCACGTTCAAGCATTTGCGTTGTGCGTGCAAAGTAAGTTGTAAATTCAGGCATCAAATGCCACCAAGTCTGACCACGCAAGAAAGGCGTACCAATACTATGTCCAAACGATGTTCCTGGCTTGAGGAAGTTTACTTGTGGATTATGCGTATATGTATGAAAAACTATATACGAAACACCTTCAATCATATTGACATTTGCAACATCGCGTAAAGCTTGCCAGTGATCGTCCCACGACAAATTCATATTTGTGAACGATTCCGCAGCCACACGCTTTTTGCCATACAAACGAGCTGCCGAAGCAGTCGGTTTAATTGGCTTAAAATTGAGCGAACCTACAAAACTTTCTGTAATTGGTTGCCAAAACTCGCACATAGGAGTATCAGAATATTTAAAATACTCCATTATATCAGCAGGGAAAACATCACCTGCCGCAGTTTCATAAAGAACTTCAAGATTATTTTCTCTAGCTAATTCAGCCATTCTACCGAAGAAATTTTTGCTAAAGAGCGAACCTATATTTGAACGCCAGTCGTACAAAAATTTTGTAGTTGTTTCAACATCATCTACAACATAGCCAAAAACCGCAGGTAACCACTTGCGAACATCATAGCCTGTATGAGCTTTAAAATCGGCTTCCATATTGGCTGTCCAAGTTTGCGTTCTACACTCCCAGCTATCCAACAACAAACGCTTCAAATTCTTTCCTTTCAAAGCCCCATTTGCAAGTTTACCTATGTAGCCTGCAAAATGAGCATCGGCACCCTCTGGTGAAAGCTTGTTACACTCCCAACCTGTTGCCTCTAATGGTGCAGGCTTATTTATCATACCTTTATTGATATGACCAATACGCAAGATTGTCCAAGTTTGTGAGGTTGGTGGAGTCCACTGTAAGCGACCATCTGCCGACATATATTTTGAAATATCTAAAATTTCAGAACCTTTTATGTACGCATTCTTCGATTGCAGAACATCATCGGCTGAACGCTCAATTTTACGAAGAACCCAACCTGCATCGCTTTCGTAATTATGTTTGCGTGCCGATGAATAAAACTTCATATAACTCAACAATATTTCATATGGATTTGAAAATTCAACACGCACTTTTGTACAATCTGCAAACTCATTGCAAGCTATTGAAAACGTTGATAAATCTTGCCACGTTGAACTTGGTGCAGTTAAATTTGCCAACACTCTACCCTTGCCATCTTTTGTAATTCCAATGACCTTTATTTTTACTTTTGAATCGTAACACCACGGACGCCCCATACTTTGAACCGACGGAAGTTCAAGTGTACGCAATACTGAATTTTTTGGCAACTCAACAGTAACCCAATTACATTCACCATTTTTGACTGCTGGCAACATCATATTTTTGCCATTGAAAATTCTATCCCACTTTGCATTTTTATTAAAACCTAATGGTTTTACTTTCAACGGAGAACCACTATCGCCCTCTGGAGTTGGGAAAGCCAAAACTGCTATATCTTTGTAATCACGTTGTTTTTCATTCTGCTTAATTTGTGAACGTGCATTTGTTGTGCGTGGCGTTGGCAGAATTTTATCTATTGCCTTATTTGTATCTGTACGCGAATACACCAAAGCTCTTTGAGCTTTTTCTGGAGTAATCCATGGTCCACCTGACATCGCCCATCCTGGACAATTCTGCATAGTAAAACTCAAGTCCAAACGCTTGCATTCATCAGCTGTGAATGTCAAAAATTCTTCCCAACGTGGACTCAAGCATTGAATTTCCTCTTCAACCTTTGGCCATTTCCCTCCAAATTTGCCGTGAAAGAATTGAATACCTGATATCTTTGCCGATGCAATAGCTTCTAAATCGGCAGTAATACCTTTTTTAGCTACATTTCCCCCAATGAAATGAAACCATGTTTCTGGATAGTTTTTCTTTTTAGGATTTTTAAATTCTTCTACATCTTTTTCTGAAATAGACGAATTACATTCATTCCCACCACAACCGCATATTGCAAAAGACAATAATGAACAAATTAATATTCTGCATAAACTAATATTCATATAGGTATATTCTACTTTTGCCTTATTTGCATGCAATGTTTTTTTACAAAAAAAGGTGCTTAAAATAAAGCACCTTAAAAATTTATAAGTTCAAATTATCTGTTACTTTCTGCGGCGATAAACTGCAAATGCGATAGCCAATGCGCCTAGTAATACTGCATATTCAGCAGGTTCTGGAACTGAAACTAAATTCAAATAATAACCATTTGTACCACGAATAGTAGCTTCTTTCCAGTCAATCATATCGGCAGAAACTTCTTCGCCATCAAAACGGAAGAAACCTATGTATTTTTCTTCATCAAACTTTTCGCCAAACCAAACAGTATCGTTTTCAAAGTTTGTAAAGTAAATTAAATTTGTTCCACCAAGATCACTAATTGGTTTTATAGAAGATTTGCTATCTTCACCTGAGAAAAGTTTATCGAACTCCAACAAAGCTCTACCACTTTCTGCTGTGCCATTTAGAATAAACTCAACTTGTTGCGATGTTGTAGTAAAATTGATACCTTTAAAAGCATTACTTTTGCGAACTTCAACAATATTGTAGTTATTTGTCTTTGTATTAGAATCAGTGCGGAACTGCAATGTGCGAACAGTATCGTTGTACTTTGCATCAACTACATTGAGGATAATTTTTGAATCATCGCCATACATAAACAAACCATTAACATTTATTTTTTTATTTATAGTTACCTCAGCACCTCTATAAATAACTAAAGACATTGCAGTTAACTGTGCAGATTCATTTATAGTTACATCTGCATCATATATGGTTATTACATTAGCCGAATTCAATGTACCATTTATAGTAGCATCGCTCGCAATTCTGATATAATTACCATTACCAGATTTTAATACGGCTGTGGAATCTATAAAAACACTACCAGCCGAAGTAACCTCAATACCCTTACCAGCAGTTACCGCTCCAGAAATAGAAGTGTATGCGTTTGTATCAGTAGCTAAAAAATGAATAGCATTAGCTGAAGTCACCGACCCATTAATATCTGCACTTGCATTAAAAACAATGTTTCCAGACGTTCCAGTTATGGAACCATCAACACTCGTATATCCATCAAGCGAAATCTGCCCAGCAGCTTCTACCGAACCGCCATCATGAACGTATAAAGTAGCGTCATTTTTCAAAGTAAATGCACCATCTGCTTTAACGGAACCATAGATATCAGCTTGAATATTTGCATTACCAGCGTTTGTTCCCAACAATATGTCACCTTTATTGGAAGTTTTTACAGTAGAATAAGATGCATTTGCCTGTACAATAAAGCCAGCTTGATGAGAACCTTTTGTTCCGCCATAAACTTGACTTGAACCGTATGTAGTAAATGTAGTTTTGTCAGTTCCGTTACCGACTTCCAAAATAGCAGCACCTTTATTTAGATTAGTATAATAGTCAACTATAGTGCCCTTAGTGTCTTTTGTTACAATATCACCATCAAACATTGATAACTTGGCATGATAAGTGCTCTGAATAATAAGAAAAAGATTTCTATTACTTCTACCATACGCCTCATGAGTAAAAGTATAATCATTTAAATCTATTGAAGTATCATATTCAAAACGCAACTGCGAAACTTCTGCATTACCGTTCAAAACTAAATTGGCTGGTGCTTTCGTAGTAACAACGCAATTACCTGCGGTATCATCGCCTGTACCTGAAATCGAATCTGGATGGGCAGTTTTACCAGGAGAAGTCCACCAGTTTTCCATATTCTGCCATATATTATCTGGACCATCGCCATACCAAATTGCTTCTCTACCAAACAATGTAGTAGATGCTAACGTTGCTAATATAAATAATTTTTTCATTTTCGTATAATAAGATTTTTAAAGAGCCAAATACT
>JAGAOA010000040.1 GCA_017623955.1 Opitutales bacterium | reverse complement strand
AGCTTTGCTCCAGCTGGTGAATACTCTTCAGTTGTTAGAACTCATGATATCTATGGTATGGAATTGCCAACGGGTGACAGAACATCGTTACTTTGGGGTGCAATTGTTATCCAAGATTACTAGTAGATATTAATACCCCTTATATTTTTTTGACCGCCTTCCCATCGATAAATTTTTCGAAGGAAGGCGTTTTTTTGCCTATTAAAAATATAACGCTATAACGTTGTATTGGTGTATACTTTCGTGAGTATGTACTTTTGATAGGAAGTCAACAATGTTAGATGAGTTGAGATAATTCTTAGAATTGAAATTATGCAAAAGATTTATTGTATAGATATAGGAAATACACGCACACATTGTGCTGTTGTAGTTTATTCAGGAGATTCTTATCGAGTTGAATCGTCGGCTGATTATCTTAGTAGCGATTTTGCCTATCAATTTACCAATGAGCGTTTATTTGATAATTCTGGAGCGGATTGTATATCGTGGTGTTCAGTTGTCCCGAAGTATTCTAATTTACTTAAGTCAACGTTGAGTAACATAGATTCAATGCAATTATCTTTTGAAAATTCTCCAATTCCACTAGATATTTATGTTCCTTCGCAGTTGGGGCAAGACCGAATTGCCGATGCCGTTGGTGCTAGTGTTTTTTTAGAGCCTCCATATATAGTTGTAGATATGGGTACAGCCGTTACTATTGATTTAGTCGACTCCAATGGACGTTATGCAGGAGGTGCTATAGCTCCTGGAATGAATGCTTTTGCAACATATTTGAGCGAACGAGCCGCCCAGCTTCCGGAAATAAATCCGGCTGAAGCCGATTGTTCTTTAGTTATAGGTAAGGATACAAAACAAGCTATGTATGTTGGTTGTGCTAAAGGTTTTTGTAAATTGATAGATGGACTCATTGCAGATATTGCGCATAAGTATTTTACTGATTTTGATGTAGATTCAAAAACGATATTCACAGGTGGCAGTGTTTCTCTTTTGCCGAAAATGTGGGTTGGGAGACGTTTAATTAATAAAAATTTGGCACATATAGGTCTTGCCAAGTCGTTTATTTTTAATAGAAGTAAATTATGAAAAAAATTGTACAATTTCTTTTAATATTTCTGTTTAGTGTATCGCTTAATGCCGTAGAAGAACTTCCTAATCCAGATTTTCTAAAGCAGAAAAATAAATTTGATAACATAAAGCTTTTTGAGTCAAAGGCGATATATCGTAATACTAGGGCTAATATAGAGCTTTTAAAAGACTATCAAAAAAATCCGACGTCATATAAAGACTCTCAACTTTTTCCGATAGCCATATCATACTTGTCAGTTCGCGACTTTAAAAAATCGAGAGAAGTTCTAGATAAGTTATCGAAGGCTGTTCCTAAAAACATAGTAGTTTGGCGAACATTGGGTAGTGCATGTTTTTTGTCGGGAGATTTATCTTCGGCAGTCGATGCATATAAGAAAGCCGTATCGTTGGGCGATGAATTTTCGGCAATTTATTGTTGTAGTGCTTTGACATTAGCGAATCGTCCAGCAGAGATTAAGGAATTTCTGTCCATATTAAAAAAGTTTGCGCCCAAGAATTTAGAAGCGTTAAATGTACTAATAACATATTCATTTCAGTTCAATTCAAAAGAAAACGATAAGTTGGTTTCAGATGTAATGAAAGATGTAGATGCACGAAAACTTTTACAATCTGCAACGCCCGAAAGTATGCGTTTGCTTTTGCGAGTATACACCGCACGTCCAGATATATGGACCGACAATACTGTTGTAGTTCCAGGTAGAGCTGCAGCTCTGTTTGAAGATTGGTTTAAAGCTTTAGATTGTTACAATAAAGCCCTAAAAGCCAATCCAAAAAATTCATTGGCATTGCGAGGTATGGGTTTAGTTCATTATCGTTTGGGCGATGTCACAGCCGCATCGAATTCAATCCAAAAAGCGTATGAGTACGGCGATAAAGAAGCGGCTATTGATGGTATAGAACTATTTTTGCTTTCTAAATATCGTTTTATATGGAACGATTTTAAAGATAAAGTTGATATTTCAAAGTTGTCCTTAGATATTCGGGCAGGATTGGTTCAGTATGCGTCAACGCAGAAAGATTGTGCAGATATGTTTTTCAATGCATTGAAAGATAAATCGTCGGAGCCATTATTTAAAGATAAGAAAGTTGGTGATTTAATCCGAAAATGCTTAGACATATATTCTAAGGATACTCGAGCAAAAGAAGTAGCAACAAGACTTTTTAAAGCCTCTAAATAAAAGAAATGCAGCCGAAAAAGAAAGTAGATTACATTGCTTTGTCTAGTCCGTTTATGCGAATTCCACGTATGAATGTGCGAGCCGCTCGAGCCTTGTTAGATATGGGGATAAAAGAAATATTTGAGTTGAAGGGTCGCGATCCCAATTCACTCTTGGCAGACTACTCAAAAATAAAAAAACCCGATGGCGACTTGTTGAAGTTTTTCACATTGGCAGTTGATTTTGCCGATAACGATTAAAAAAAAGTAAATAATTTTACTTTTTTTATGTGTGTATTTGTATAAGATTTTGCTTGCTCTTGAAAGTGTAAGCTAATATGTTTTTATCTCATTTTATAAAGCGATAATAGTGCTTTTTTAGTGTTAAAAACTCTATTATTGATAGAAAATTCCGATAAATAAAAAATGAGTAATAAAGCCCGACAGTTGCAAAAGACATTAGAAGCCATAGTACGTGATGATTCTCGTTATGCTATCGGTGCATACATTTTTGTGCGAATGGGGCTAGATTTTACTATAAAACGTTTGGCAGCACGCGATAAAAATCGCAAAGATAGGAACGTTTCGTCTGCTGAATTGTTAGATGGTATCCGTGCTTTTGCATTAGAGAGTTTTGGTCCCATGGTAATGACCCTGTTTGAAGAGTGGGGCGTGCATACGTGT
>JAGAOA010000039.1 GCA_017623955.1 Opitutales bacterium | reverse complement strand
CCGATGGTCTTGTATTAGGCAAAATGGGACACTCCGAACGATTTGGTATAAATGTTGGTAAGAATATATCGGGTAATAAGATTCAGCCAATTTTTACATCAGGCGTAAAATACTTTAAGTAAAATAATAATAGAAAAGCCGAACGTAGTGTTCGGCTTTTTTGTTTGTCTATTGTTTTTTGAGAATACTTTTGCTTTTCTTTTTCTTTAAGTATTTGCGAAGTTTTGGACGATCTTCAACTGCAACTATATATCCTACACATTCTGGAAATCCACATTTGCAAGGATGATCTAGAAAGTGTTCAAATGCGTATCCGTAGTTATATAAAATTTCTTCACCTATATCGATATCTCTTGTAGCATAAAACTTAATAGAATCGTCCTCATTAATGGCTTCGCAATTTGTGCGACAAGCGTGATTTATAAACTTTGCATCATTGTAATCAAAATTCCCATCAATATCAAATTCATCATCTAATTCAAAGATATATACACATCCACAACCTGTTTTTTTTGCAATTTCTTCATATTCTAATCCACGTTTATTAGACTCTTCTTTGTCTATTTTTTCTCCTAGATACTCTAAGATAAACTCTCCATTTTTTATTGGAGCCGTTGCAAAAACTCCATTGCCGTGAATCTTAGATAAGCGGACTTCGTATTTTTTTTGCATTTTATTTTTTAGGGAAATTTAAAGATTTTACATCACTTATGTACGAAGTGTATGCATCTAAAATAGCTTTATCTAAATTTGCATATTGCTTTACAAATTTAGGTGGATTTTTAGTTAGTCCAAGAATATCTGCACATACCAAAACTTGTCCATCACAATCTTGCCCAGAGCCAATTCCAATAGTTGGTATTGATACAGTTTTTGTTATTTCTGCGGCAGTTTCTGCATCTGTCATTTCAAGTAGCAGGGCAAAAGCTCCTGCTTTTTCTAATGCTTTTGCGTCTTCTATAAGGAGTTGTTTTTCTACATCTGTTTTACCAAATTTTCTGTAACCTCCAAGTTTTAATACTTGTTGAGGTTCTAGTCCGATATGAGCCATTACAGCAATTCCAGCGTCAGTGAGCTTTCGAATTTTCTCTGCCATAGCTTTCCCACCTTCAATTTTGACAGCATCAGCACCTGCAATTTGGATTAGTTTTGATATTTCTTCTAGCATTTTATCAAAACTATAATGAGCTATTGCAAAGGGTACATCTGCAAGCACTAGTGCATTTTTTGTTCCACGAACAACAGCTGCTGCGTGATGTAACATAACTTGAATTGTAACAGCAACAGTACTATCGTATCCTAAAACAGTGTTTCCCACTGAATCGCCTACTAAAATAATATCGGCTCCAGCTCTATCGGCTAGCGAGGCAAACATTGCATCGTATGCAGTTATCATTGAAATTTTTTCAATGCCTTTTTTTGCTGAAATTGTTTTTACAGTATTTTTCATTAGAAGATTTTTAATTTTTTCAAAATTTTTGTAGGAACTTGTGCTGCAGTGTTTGTTGTTAGCACTTCTAACAAGTTTGTTTGAGGTTTGGCAATAGTTCCATAAATTTTAAAGTTTTCGCTTTTGCTGAAACCATCAATATCAGATGTTGTTGATAGTGCATTCACACTTTTTAGCATTTTTAAAATCTCATCATTTTTTGAATAAATTGCAAGTTCTATGTCCATATCTTGTTCTGTTATAGATTTTATTGCGTCGAAGTATATGGTACCTTTAAGAGATTTTATAATAAGCTCTGTAGACACAATTTCTGCTGAATTGAAGTTTATGTTGTAGTCTGTCGAGTTGCGTGAAAGCTCGAATTTAGCCGAATTGAAGTTTACTTTAGAAAATTTTTCAACTAGCTTTAGAGAATAGTCAACATCTTTACTTTTGACAAATGCGTTTACTAATTTTGCAGTTGTTTGAGCTAAGCTGATTTTCTTACCAATATCAGAATTTTCTCTAATCAAGCGTATCGAGCCATTTTTACCTTCAAATTTGGCAGAGCCTATCACATATTTTTTTAAGTGTTCAATGTTTGTTCCAGTTCCAGAGAGTGTTACTTTTACATTGAAAATCCCCTTTAAGAATTCATCTGTTGATAATCTTGATACATCAAAGTTGTCGACTACTAATGTCGATGGTTCAATGCAGTATGGTAACTCTAATTTTTCATCGAAATTAATTTTTAAGTTACCCGATAATTTACCATTGAGTATATCTGCCGAAAGTTTGGATAGTTCAATCTTGTTGTTATCAAGCTTCACTTCGGCGATAAAATCTTTTAAAGGCGTTGTGTTATTAAAGAGAAGTTGATTGATTTTTAAACTGAGATTTGCCGATGAATTTATACTCCAGAATGCTTTTTTATCTTTTAATTTTAACGCTTGCAAAGATGAAGATGTCTTTAGTTCATCTGGTATACGAATTTTCTTTTTACCCTCAGGCAAAGGTTGTTCTACATAAAGTGGATTTACAAATGCCGATTTTACAATTAATAAGTCGTCAATAATTATAGATTTTGCTTCGATAGAAGCTGAAATATCTTTTGATTTTTCTATTGTTGCCTTAGCAGATGTTGTGCCTCTACAAGATATTATATCAGTTTGAGCATCTATTTTAATTTGAGATCCAAGTTTTGCTATTACATTAACAACAATACTTTCAATTTGTTCGCTATATTCTTTTGAGGCAAAGTTAGAAATCTTTGCAGATATTTTTATATCTTCTAACGATGTCATTTCTACTATCGAATCTACTTTACCACGCTCTATATTGTTAAACTTTGAGAGAGCTGGAATTGAAAGAATTGGTGGTAATAGTAGATTTATATTACTTTTAACTAGATTTATCTTTATTGGCGATGTACATACATCAACATTTGCATTTGCCGTACAAAATGTAGTTGCGCTATTTGATAGTTCTATTTTTTGTAAAGATGCTTTTACTTTTTTATTTTCAATTTCAAATTCTATGCTCGATTGTATTTTTGCATTAATATCGTCAATTAATGTTTGAGCATTTTTAGAATATGAAAAGTCTGATATTTCAAAATTAGAATCAACTTTTATATTAGAGTTTTCTAATCTTGCGTTTGCCTCAAGCGATATTGTGTTTGCGTCAACTCCTTGGGAAAATGGACGTAACGGAGCAAATGGAAAATCTTTTGCCTTAAACTTCAAAGTACAAACATTTTCAAATTTTTTTGAATGTAAATTATATATAATTTTTTCGGGCGAATTTAATACTAATTCAGGAGCATCTTCGCATGAGATTGCTGTATTTAATTTCGTTATTTCTAGTAATTCTCCAACTTCTGCATTTATTTGAGCATTTACAAAAAAATTGTTTTTTAAATTTGATGATATTGAATTTATAGAATAGAGCAGAGCATTTAAATATCCTTGAGTTGATAAATCTATAAAAATTCTATTATTGTTTTTATTTGCCTTTGCTACAATAGTTAGTTGTTTTTCATCTATTTTAACCGATTGAATTTTTGTATCGGCATTAAAGTTTTTTGTTTTCAAATCAACAAAGGCATTGATGTCGAAAAAGAGCGTTAGTTTTTCAACTAAAGTTTCGGCATTTTTTACGAACTTTGCGTTTTCAATGTTTGCAGGTTTTGGTGTAGATATTTTTAGTGAAGGTGTTTTGTTTGCGGATATGTTTAATATTGCCGATATGTTATCAGCAGAGAAATCTCCATCAATTTTTTTATCAATAAATTTAGATGGTATTGATAAAGTTAAAACACCGATATTTATCCAATCTTTTGTTTTTATGTTTTGTAAGTTTGCTTCTATTGGAGTTGCACATTTTAGATTTGCAACTGGAACATTGTCGGCAGAAAAATCACATTCAAGCTTTGCTATATTTATGTTATCAGATTTAATTGAGGCATTTATTGTCGATGAAAATTCACAAGAGTTAAAAGGCATTTCTTTTGTAAATTTTGATTTGTTCAATTCATCAACATTACATTTCAATATGCTATTTATCGCAAAATGTTTTTGTGCAACATTAAATATTACATTTGTATATATCTCTGAGTTTGTTTTTGGCAAGTCTAGCTTTAAGACCTTTTCAATTGGAGCTATCGATGTTGGAGTAATATTTAGTTTGGCAGTTGCTTTGCCAGAAAAATCTGGTTCTAATTCAGCAGTTGCTATAAAAATTTCAGACGTATTTGCCAATACTTTTGCATTTACAACTTTTCCTAATTTTTTTGCAAATATAGTATATTTTTCGCCTATGGCAATTAGTGATGTATTCAGTTCAAACTCAATGTCGTTCTTAGTTAATTTCAGACTAGTTAATTTTATGTTAGAAAAGATTGATTGTTTATCTTTGACTATTTCTAAATTCGCATCAAACGAAGATATATCGATATCTATCGGTAATTTTAGGGAATTTGATTTTTCATTTCCGTTAGTAATTTTTTCTTGTTGTTTTATTTTTTCTTGCGTTATTTGTGGATTGTTTTCTAACACAATCTTTGCGTTTTTTAACGTGCCATTTCCCGTCAATTTTTTGGAAATTAGATTTGAAATTGAGTAAGAAAATACAAACTCTTCAGCCGAGAATGTTCCCTGTGGCAATTTTATTTTAAAGCCTTTTACTTTGATAGTGTCAGTATTTATTTGTACAGATTCTACATAGCCATTTGTTTTTTCTAAAAAAGAATTAGCAATTTCTGTTTGGAGTTTTACATTGTTTAAAAACCACGATGATATACCAATCGTTGTTGCTAGTAATAATAATAGTAAAACTGTTAAAGCTATAAAAATTTTTTTCATAGTAAAAATTTTATTGTTCTATTATTTTTTTGAAAATTTTATCTTTTATATAGATTGTTAAAATTGTGTTATTTCTAATTCCAAAAAAGTCAGATACATATTTAGATTTATCGATTTTTTTATCTAATTCATTTGCTAAGAAAGTATCTACAATTATTACTTCAAAGTCATTTATATTGCTAGGCGTATTCTTCCAATATCCTACATTTGTAAAATTTCTCAACTGCCATGGAAGTGGCCATGGTGAAATTTTGCCTACAAATGCAATGGGTATTTCTTCTTTATAGTCTGAAAATTTGGCACATTCAAAAATTCTAGATACTAAATTTTTTTCGTCCGATACTGTGTGCGAGTAAATGAATGGATTTCTTGGATCGCTGTGAAAACGTTTTACCGCATTTGTGGTAATTGGGTTTTGCAAGTACACATAGCATACTATAATCAATGTCACTATTGGTAACGAATAAATTATACGCATCGAAAATATTTTAGATACGAAATATCCTGCTGGAACGCACATTAACATTATAGGCGATAGTAGAAGCCAAGGTGTTTTATATGTTATGAAACTTAGAATTAAGATTGTAAATATAGAACATAATCCGAAATATAGCGATGTTAACGCTCCATTAATTTCATTCTTTTTTGAACGCAAATTAATAATGCTTAGAATAAATCCTATTATAGCGAGTGCAGTGAATAATATTTCACCAAAAAATACGCCTTGGCTTTTTTGTACAAACAATAATTTAATATAATATAAACTTTCTGCGTGATGTTCACTCATTTGGGCTTTGTCAAAGAAGTGTATAAAATAGCTTTTTATTGCATCAATGCAACCTTGAATGTTAGAGCCAAACGATGAATACCAAATTGCTGAAATACAAACGAAACATATTGCACAAATAGAAATGTTAACTAATGTTTTTTTTGAAAATATATTTTTACAAGAATTTCTAAAAATATCATTAGTTGTTGCTAGTGTAATTAACGACAACCCTATCGAGGCAAAAGCAATAACCGATGTCTCTTTTGACGCTTGAGCAAAACCTGCTGAAATCCCTAATAAAATAGCATTCAAAACCGATTGATTTCTTACGAACAATAGAGATGTCAACGTTGTAAGGAATATACTCAATGCGAATATTATTTCTTGAATGAAATATGTTCCGTATATTTGAGCAAGCGAAGTCGAAATAAAAATAGAAGCAGAACACAAGCCAGCACATAATCCAATTTGACCAGCAACGCTTAATATCGCTATGATAGCAATAATAGACATAGGCAACATCAACTTTCGCAAATGTTGAACTTCAATTTCTTTTGCTGGTGTTTTATAAGATGTTTTTTCAGCCCAATTTGCCCAATAATATAGCGTAGGTCCATGTGGTCCATTGGGATTATATTTGTACTCTCCGTCTTTGTATAATTTCAGAAATGTAGTTGCTTGTTCTGATTCATCAGCGTGGATTGCACGTTTTTGTAAATTTTGATTTATCCCGTCAAAGCCAAACCAAAGACTCAAAGCAAACAGAACTACTGAAAGCACATATTTCATTTGTCGAAGGCAATACGCAAAGAATTTAGAAAATCGCGAGGCGGTTTAACTGGTTGTCCCTGTAAATTTATAAATACATGAACCGTATATCCAGTTACGAGCAAAGTTTTTCCTCTGTAAATTTCGTATTCTATTTTTATTTTTACAGAAGGTCTTTCTGTTATTTTTACTCTTACTTCAACTTCATCTCCAAATTTTGCAGGCGACTTGTAATTTAGATGAGCTTCAACAACAGGAAGATGATATCCAATTTCAATCAAATCATTGTAGTTTACACCTATACTTTCTAGCAAGGCGTGTCTTGAACACTCGCACCAAGCTAAATAGTTAGCATGATAAACAATTCCCATTGCGTCTGTTTCTGCAAAGCGAACTTTTATTTTTGTTGAAGTAGAAATCATAATGCGTCAACTTCGTTTTCAATTACTTGTTCTAACGACTGACGTTTTCGCATTAATCTTAGAGAGCCGTCAGTTTTCAATAGTACTTCAGCTATTGTAGGATACGAATTGTAATTGCTTGTACTCATAGAACTACAATATGCTCCCGAGCCATCTATTACACATAAGTCGCCAATTTCTGCTTTCAACATAGTACGAGGCGAAAGTCCTTCTGGATCATTCGGAGCAGGGGTAAGAATATCGCCACTTTCACAACAGTGTCCTGTAACGATGTACTTACAAACATCGTTCTTATCTTTTTGTGATAGAATTGAAATTGGATGTTGTGCTCCATATATTGATGGACGTAGAATGTCTGTCATGCCAGTATCAAGTTTCAAGAATGTATAACCGTCCAAGCCTGTATCGCACATATCTTGAACTTTAGCCAAAACGGCTGCACAATTAGCCATTAAGAAAGTTCCAGGTTCAATTTCGAAAGCGAGTTTACGCCCAGTTTTATCTGCGAACTTTTTAATTTCTTCTGCAATAGGAGTTCCAATTAGTTGCAAATCTGTTGATTTTTCGTCAGACATTCTAGCTACTTTAAAACCGCCACCCATATTCAGCGTATGAACATCTGGGAATTTTTCAACAGTATCTAAACTCATTTTTGCTACTTTTTGCCATACTAATGGGTCAGAGCCAGAACCGATATGCGTATGAATTCTAACAATTTTCAATCCATATTTTTTTGATACTTCTTTTATTTGCTCGATATACTCGAACCAAATTCCGAACGATGATGCTGGTCCGCCGACATTTGTGCGTTTTGTCCCACCAGATCCCAATCCTGGATTTATGCGAACTCCTACATCTGTATTTGGAAATAGTTTTCCATAGCTTTCTAGTTGATGAATAGAGCATGCATTATATTTCACGCCTGCTTCAATAATTTCCTTGAGATTATCTGGCAATTGTTGCGATGACAACGAAATATCTTCGCCTTTTATACCAGCTAGCATTGCACGTTTTACTTCGTATGCACTTGATGCGTCTATTTTTAAGCCTAAACAGTTAAACAATTTCAGAATATTTTTGTTTGACGCAGCTTTCATTGCATAGCGTACCGTAATTCCGAATGCATTGGGGAATGCAAGAGCAGCCTTTGCTTGAGAAATGAGTTTTTGTTCATCATATACGTAGCAAGGTGTCGAAAATTTTTCGGCAATTTCGAAAGCTTTTTGTTTTGATAGGAATCTTGATTGTTCTATATTCATAAAAATTACATTAATAATACTTACATTATTGTTTTATTTTGTCAATCGCTTCCGATAGAATAGAGAAGGTTATTATAGATGGCAGAATTTGTGGTTTTTCTCTATCTTTGGGTGAAAATATTAAATACAGCGGAACACCAGCTCGACCATATTTTTTTAGTTGTTGAGTAATGATATCATCTTTGTTAGTCCAATCGGCAACAAGTATAGTTACATTGTTTTTTTCAAAAAGTTTTTTTGTTTCTTCTGAAAATATAATCATTTTGTTATACTGACACGTCAGACACCATGATGCAGTGAAATCTACAAATACGATTTTCCCTTTATCCAAAAGTTTTGAAACTTTTTCTTCCGACCACATAGTTTCCAGTATTTTGTCATTGTCTGTTTTTTTACTTATCGATGTTTGAAATACTGCGTTATAGTTCCCAAACAAAGCTAGTAGTCCAATTATGATGCTAACAACTGTTGCAATTATTCTAGTTTTTACGTTTTGTAGTGGTGATGTGTATTTGCCCCATATAAAAGCAGCAATCCCCAATAATAGCAACATAATACTTATGCTGATTATACTGCTACCTTGCATATTCATAACCCAAGCAAGCCATCCAACAGTAATAAATATTGGTATTGATAATATCTTTTTCAGAATGTCTAGCCACTTTCCAGATTTAGGTAGTTTTTGTATTAGTTTAGGAACTATTGCAAAAATTACGTATGGTATAGCCATTCCAATTCCGACCGATGTTATAATAACGATAGTTTTAATCGGTGATGTTTCGCTAGCTAAAGCGTATCCTACCGCTGAAGCCATAAAAGGGGCAACACATGGACTAGCTATTAAAACCGCTAGTATACCCGACATAAAGCTAGATATCCATTTGTTTTTGTTATTACCTCTTATTCCTGCAACTGTCGAACTTATAGAATTTCCAAACTCCCATATTCCTATAAAGCTCAAAGCTATAAGCCAAAAAAGAGCAGTCATTACTTTGGTAAATATTGGAGATTGAAGTTGAAAACCCCATCCAACCGCATTCCCCAGCGATTTTATTAAAGCTAGCGTTATTCCCAAACTTGCAAAACTTATAATTATTGCAACCGAAAAAACTAAGCTATGTGCAATAATTTCTCTTTTTGAGTCTTTGGCAGATTGAGCAAAAGACATAACTTTTAAACTTATTACAGGAAATACACATGGCATCACATTTAAGATTAATCCACCCAATAAAGCACCAATTATTGCAACCCATAAGGTTGTTTCGTTTTCAGAAGCAACAACATCAACATTAATTGTAGATGTTTTACCTTCGGGGACACAAGTGTCAGAACAAGCCAGCCACGATGTATTAAATTTCAATTCGTAATTTTTAGGGATTGTATTTGAAGTTACTTTTATCTTAATATTGACTTCAAAACTCTCAGAATAGGCTTTTGAGGTTATTCCCATAAAATTAAATTCACTAGCTGGTGGAAATGATATTTCTTCTAGATGAAAGCCCTTTGGCAAAATGCAATCGATTTTTGTGGGCATTCCAATTTCTGTTTTTTGAGGATATATATGTAGCCCTTTGGGAATATTAAATTGGGCTTTTATCGTAAAGGATTGATTTATATACACTTGAGTGGGGTAGTTTGAAATACTAAAATGTATTTGTTGTGCTACCAAAGACTGCAAATTGAAAAACGTAAATAATATTATTACTAGTAATTTTTTCATTGTATCTTTTTTATTTAAAATGTTGACAATATAGTAAAAACGTAAGATTTTATTGTAATAATGTAACCTTATGCTAGATGTTGCAGAACTTCAAACATATTTTTTAATCGGAACATATTAAAATAAATATATTATGGCAGGCTTTAATCTCTTATCAAACGATATCGGAATCGACTTGGGAACAGCAAATACGTTAGTCTATACAAAAGATGAAGTTGTAATTAGTGAGCCCAGTGTTGTTGCTGTTTACAATAATACAAAGAAAGTTGTTGCAGTCGGTGAACGTGCAAAGAAAATGTTGGGTAAGACTCCTGTCAATATTACGGCAGTACGCCCAATGAAGAAAGGTGTTATAGCTGATTACGAAGTAACCGAAGTTATGTTGCGTTACTTCATTCAAAAAGCTACGCGTAAATTTAATTTGATATCTCCTCGCGTTGTAATAGCTGTTCCATCTGGTATTACGGAAGTTGAACGCAGAGCAGTTCAAGAATCTGCATTTCATGCTGGGGCTAGATCAGTTTGCTTGAAAGAAGAACCTATGATGGCTGCTATCGGAGTTGGTTTGCCAGTTGGAGAACCAGAGGCAAGTATGATTGTTGATATCGGTGGTGGTACAACAGAAATTGCAGTTATAACCTTGGGTGATACAGCACCTGGGGCATTAAAGAGTGTTCGTATAGGTGGAGATGCTTTTGATGCAGCTATCGTCAATTATATGACACGAGCATATAATCTCATCATAGGTGAGCGTATGGCAGAAGAAATAAAAATTAATATAGGTTCTGCGTATCCACTTGATAAAGAATTGACATGGGAAGTTGGCGGTAGAGATGCTGTTGCAGGTTTGCCTAAGACATTGTATGTTTCGTCGCAAGAAATTCGTGAAGCATTGGCTGATTCTTTCAAGGAAATTACTGATGCTATAAGAGAAGTTTTAGAAAAACTTGGTCCAGATTTGAGTCGTGATATAGAACGTCGTGCTATTGTTTTAGCTGGAGGTGGGGCTCTAATACGTAATTTGAATTTACTAGTGACTGAAGTTACAGGCGTGCCTTGTTTCGTTGCTGAAGATCCTCTTAATGCAGTGGTAAAAGGAACGGGCGAAGTTCTGAAAAATTACGATTTCTGGGCAAAAGACAACTCCTGATAAGTGGAGGTTGAATTTTGGCTTTCAAGAATTTTAAAAGTATCCGCAATGTAGCAATATTTGCATTAGTGTTGCTCGTGTGTTTGTTTCTGCCCAAGTCTATAAAATCATTTTCAGAAAAAAGTTTTGATGAATTTAGGGCCCCCATAGAAGCATTGCCATCGCAAATGAGCGATTTGCAAAAATATTGGAGTTTGCGTGGAAATTCAAAGCGAACATTGATTGAAGTTAGTCGAGATTTGGCTCGCTTAAATGCAACATACGAATTAAAGATTCTAGAATTAGATTCTTTGCGTTCTGAAATTTCTAGGTTGGAACGATTTTTTCAACTTCCATCGTACGATAAATATAAAATGGAAGTTGCTCGAGTCGTAAAACGTGATATTAATGCGTGGTGGCAACGTATAACTTTGCGTAAGGGTTCTATACACGGCATAAAGAAAGGTTATGCAGTAATTTATGGTGGTGGTATAGTTGGTAGAGTTGCGGAAGTTGGTTTATATACTTGCGAAGTTGATTTAGTAAGTAGTAGAGATTTTAGAATAGCCTGTCATATAAAAGGAGATGATAGACCTATTATTTATCAAGGCTTAGGTGGTGTTTCATTGAAGAGTTCTGGAGGCGAAATTCGTGATGTTCCAGCCGATGTTGATGAAAAGAGTGCATCAATATTGGTAACATCATCCTTGGCAGGTTCATTTCCGGATGGTATTATGATTGGAGAGATTTCTTCGTTGAAGTTAGATCCCGATGAAATTTTCAAATCTGGTAGAGTTCGTTTAAATCCAGAGCTTTCTGCTATAAAAGAGGCTGCAATTTTAATTCCTGTAAGTGATATAAAATAGAATGTTTAAGCGTTTCGATATCTGTATAGTTTTGTTCCTGTTGTTAAACGCTTGTTATTGGATTGTCTTGAATGCGTTGAATACATTTGTATCGCCTTATGTTTACTTTGTTTTGCCTGCAATATTTATCGTGCCAACGGCAATATATATGAATTTTTCGTCAATGCTTTTTGTTATGACTTTTACAGCATTTGCGGTAGCCTCGTCAATGCCAGTTAATACTTTTGCTGTATGTGCAGTTTGGTTGATAATAGGAATCTTCCTAAATTCTAATAAGGCAAAGTTCCGTATTTTAGATTGGTTCTCAAGTAGTATGCTTATGCAACTTGTAAATGTAGTTGTTTTTGTTTCATATATGATTTTGTTACCAATGGGGGCGGTGGATTTTTACGAATATATAAAACGTATAGCAAGTGATGTTGCTGCATCTGGCTTGTTGTTGTGTTTATGTTCAAATTTATGTATGTCTTTGCCAGTATCAATAATGAGCTTTTTTGATGTAGATATAACTTCAATGAGAGATTATTAGAGTAAATGCAGAAGGGAAAAAAAGAAGTCTATTCAAATTCAAATCCAAGAATAATATTGTTCTATGGAATTTTTGTTTTTGCATGTATGTTGTTGATTTTTGTGTTGGGGTATAGGCAAATTTATATGTACGATTATTACTCGAAGCGTTCTGATAGACAGTGCTTACGCCGAGTAATAAAACCAGCAGCTAGAGGAGATATACTAGATAGAAATGGAAATACCTTAGTTACAAATAAACCTCGTTATTCTGCCGTGTTGTTTATG
>JAGAOA010000038.1 GCA_017623955.1 Opitutales bacterium | reverse complement strand
GACCGCCATATAGCCACTGGATAATATCTAACGGTTCTATTTCCTCTATTTTATCAGTTACCAAAGGTTCATCTGGAGTAGAAGGTGGCGGAGGTGGTGGTTCTGGTGGATTAGAAGAAGGCTCAACCATATCAAAAACTATCTTATTTTCAGTTGATTCCTTTGGGAAAAGAACATCTAATAATGCCCACGCAAACATAGCTAATGCAATTAAAATATGCAAAGCTACGGAAAACGTATAGCCATATTTTCTGTTATCTACCATTATTTTACTTCTGTATCTAGATGAAGTTTTGTTAAATTATTGCGTTTGATAGCATCAATAACATCTACAATCTTTTGATATGGCAACGTAAAATCACCCCGCAAGCTTATTGCTGGTGGCTCTTTCTCATTTGCTAGTAACCCTAAAAGGCGATTAAGTTCATTCATATCTACTGGTTGTTTACCCCAGTATATCTGACCACTTTTATTTATCGATATAACTTGAAATTTTATCTCTGGACGTTCACTAGCCGCGTGCTTATCTTGTTTAGGCAAATTTATTGGAATGGTTTGCTCTAACAAGGGCGTAGAAATCATAAAGATAATCAGCAACGAAAACGCCAAGTCCATCAACGGCGTAACGTTGAGTTCTGTCATGATTGATAACGATTCTCTAGAACGTGGCTTCATTATTCATCAAAATTTGTAATTTCATCAGAATCGTCGTCTAGACTAAAATCAATAATCTTAGTCGTATCAGATGGAGCACTCACTACTTTTTCAACAAAAATAGGTTGTTTTGATTCGCGTGTTGCAACCGATGGTGACGCATCAGCAATGGCTTCCATTTGAATTCTATCTGAAAGCGAAGCTGCAAAATTTTCTGTATCGACTGTCATTTTTTTGATTTTGGTACTTAGGAAGTTATAACCAAAAACCGAAGGTATAGCAACAACCAAGCCAGCAACAGTAGTAAGCAATGCCCCCGATACACCAGGAGCAAGTTGTTGCAATGTTACAGATGTTTGTCCTCCCATAGAACCAAAGCAATCCATAACCCCCCATGCAGTACCAAGCAATCCCAAAAATGGAGCACCACTGATGATAGTACCAAGCAATGTCATTCGTTCTTCGTATATTGCTATTTGATGCGATAACTCACGCGTTAATGCGTTTTCTACCATTGCGGTTCTTACTGCAGTATTTTGCTTACCTAAGCCCATATACGTCAACGTGTTAAGAGCTTCTTTAAACAATACAGAATAAGGACTTGAAATTGACTTCACACTTGAAGCTGCCTGTATCAAACTGGTGCTATTTTTTATACATTTAGCAGCTCTAAGATTTTGAGTTTCAATAGCTTTTAAATCAGCTTGCTTACAGAACATAACCCCCCATGCCATTACACTCAATATCAGTAAAATAATGATAATTACTTGTCCGGCAAAGTTAGATTGAACAAAGTAATCCATCAACGATGATGCTATAAAACAATTATCAAACATACTATTATTTACAAAAATTTCCATGCTTTGCATACTAAGACACTTTTAAATAAAAAAGCGAGATATTTTTGCAACTTTTGACAATATTATAAAAAAAAGGTCCTAATTTCACTTAGAACCCATGATTTTTATGAAAAAAATGCAAAAAATTAGATTAAATCTTTAAAATTTTCAATCTGTTTTGCTATCAATTTCAAGTTTGGCATGCCTATACCCTTACGCATTTCAAATGCACGTTTAAGATCAAATACATCACGCCAATCACTCTTTGCTTGTGGACAAATTTCAAAAACAGCTTCATCACTTAACTCATTGATTGGAACACCTGTTTTTTCTGAAAGTGCAACGATTGAACCAACCATATGATGTGCGTTGCGGAATGGAACACCTTGCATTACAAAATAATCAGCCAAATCAGTAGCTAACAAGAGTGGGTCTGAAACTGCTTCGGCACATTTTTGTTCATTAAACTCAATTTCGACAGAACATGCAGACAAAACATCTAAGCACAT
>JAGAOA010000037.1 GCA_017623955.1 Opitutales bacterium | reverse complement strand
AACCCATTGGAGCTCTTTTTGCATATCTAATTTTTGCACCAATTTTAACACCGACAATTTCAGGAATGGCGTTGGCTCTCACAGCAGGACTTATGGTATACATAGCACTCGACGAACTTCTGCCAATGGCTCGTGAGTATGGCGAAGAACACTATGGTATATTTGGTGTCTTCGGCGGTATGGCACTTATGGCGATAGTTTCCGTCGTATTTGGACATTAAAACAAAAAGCCTCCAAAAATCTTGGAGGCTTTTATTTTTTTAGATTTAAAAACTATTCAGCACGCTTACCAGCCCAATCGCTGACAGCAATAAGCAAGTTCTTGTCATTGCCAGCATAGACTAATGCTCGGATAAACTTTTGAACAGAGTGTTCTTCTTCGACCTGTTCTTTCATAAACCAATTCATAAGGTCTGCAGTTACCCAATCTTTTTTGTCGTTTGCTTCTTCAAAGATTTTTGTTACTTGAGCAGTAACAGTTTGTTCGTGTTCGAGTGCAACTTTGAATGCGTCGAGTGGACCATCGTAAACGTCTTTTGCTGGCTTCTTGATAACATCAGAAGTAAATGGCATATCTCTTTCGCACATATAATCGTAAATTTTCATTGCGTGAGTCATTTCTTCTTTTGCTTGAAGTTCCATCCATTTTGCAAAGCCTGCGTATGTTGTACGCTTAAAATATGCACTCATACCGAAGTAGACATGTGATGCATAGAGTTCGTTGTAGAATTGCTCGTTGAGCAGTTTTAATATTTTTTTATCTATTTTCATAATATTTATTATCGTTGAGTTTTGTTTGTGATTAAGTTTTTTAGATTAAATTTACGACAAAAGTTTTCATCTTCAATTTTCTTTTATGAACTTTACACTCTTTTTAACTTCTTCAATTTTCTGTTCGAGCGTATTTTTCCACCATCCACCATACTCGAGCAAAAGATACCCGTTGAAATTTTGACTATCAAGTTCTGCGAGCATTTGCTTTGCATTCAACGCACCAGTACCGATAGGAACATCGAACGCAGAGAGGTCAGATTTATTTATATCGCGAAAGTGTAAAATTGCGTGCTTGTCTTTCAATGTTTTTATACCCTGCACGCAGTCAATTCCCGAACGGCCCCAGTGCCCAGTATCAGCACACGCATATACATTTGGATATTTTGCAATCATATCTGCAACAAACTTCGGATTGTAAAATTCTGGATTGCGTTTTGCATTTTTTGCATGGTTATGCACTGCCACTTTCATATTATACTCGCCACACAATTTATTCCATAGCTCGAGCTTTTCTGGGCGTGGCTCTGCCAAAATAATTTTTACATCAAACTCTTTTGCGAATTCAAAAAGCTTGCGTATAGATTTCTCATTTGTAGGCGTTACGACTCCATAGCTTACAACTTTAATTTTATTTTCCGACAAAATCTTTTTTAAGAATTCTTTTTGTTCCGTAGTCATATCGGGCGATACAAACACATCTGGAAATTTTTTTGAAAGTCTATGGCGAGACATCCCCACAGCATCGCATCCGCACTGCTTTACAAGAGGCAACAATTCTTCGACCGTTAGTTTTGAAAAAGTGAATGTTTGTATGCCTATATTTCTCGTATCTCCTGCAAATACAGAAATAGAAAACGATAAAAATATTATGACTAAAAACGCAAAACGCATAACCCAAAGATTACACGTTTATCGCCGAAAATTTCAAGCTAAATCATATTTGCCAATTAGATTATTTCAGAGAGAATCCAGTTTCTAAAATCTAACACTGAATCAAAAATTTTTGTCGTAGGAGTTTTCTTTAATGCCGACACATCTGCTAAATCTGACCACCCTGCCGACACTGGAATTACTCCTGCCTCGAGAGAGTCATAGACATCACTGACTGCGTCGCCAACATAGTAAACTCTTGTTTGTTCTGGCGTAGTTTTCCACGCATCTAAAACGGCTTTGATTTTTTCGGGCTTAATTGCTCCACGTTCACTGCCACATTCGATAACCGAAAATAAATCGACTATATCATATTT
>JAGAOA010000036.1 GCA_017623955.1 Opitutales bacterium | reverse complement strand
GCTGTTATCTCTTCTGAAAATTCAAAAATAAAGGCAGTTACAGCAGTGGCTAACGAAGAACTTGTTATAGTCCGCGAAGCTGCTAAATATCTAGAAAAATAAATTTAAAATAAAAACATAAACAAAGGTAAAAAAATGGCAAAAGCAATTGGAGTTTTAGAAACAAAAGGTTTGGTAGCACTCGTAAAGGGTGTTGATGCAATGCTCAAAGCTGCAGACGTAAGTTTGGTAGCTCAATACAAAGACGTAGGTAGTGCATACGTTAGTGCAACAGTTACTGGCGATGTAGCTTCAGTAAAATCAGCAGTAGAAGCTGGTGCAAATGCAGCTGGCGAAGTTGGTACTGTTTATAGCGTACACGTAATTGCTCGTCCACACGAAGGCTTGACCGATGTTTTGGCAGCAAAAGCACCAGCTAAAAAATAATCGGAGTAGGCTATGTTTTTGGCGAAAGTAATTGGACAGGTTGTCGCTACCCAAAAGATGAACGTTTAGTGGGTAGTAAACTTGCCGTTCTGCGCCCATTGCAGGTTGGTGACGAGAAGTCCCCAGAATTGATTGAAACTAAAAATACTGTTGTAGCTGTTGATGGTTGTGGAGCTGCGGTAGGACAGATTGTTCTGTTCTGTCAAGGTTCAAGTGCACGTCAAGCTGATGGTATGAAGCAGTTGCCTATAGATGCTGCAGTTATTGGTTTGGTCGATAATGTTGAGGCTTTCTCAAAATCGGTATACAAAACCGAAAAATAAAAGCTTAACACTCTAGGTAGGAGTTTAAAATGAGTTTAAATTTAGATGAAGAATCGTTGCGTAACATAGTTAGAAATGTTCTTGCACAGATGGGTAATGAGCCTAAGCAGACATGTTCTTGCAAAAATAAGGCATCGGCTCCAAACGTTTACGTTGCATCGTCGTCGAGTTCGAGCAATAATGGAATCTTTACAGATGTAAAACAGGCTGCCGAAGCTGCATTTGAAGGCTATAAGCAGTTGTGTAAAGGTGGCTTTGCAGCTCGACAAAAGGTCATTGATATAGTAAAGAGTATGACCGTTGCAAACGCAAAAGAATGGGGTACATTCGAGTTTAACGAAACAAAAATTGGTCGCTTGGCTGATAAAATTGGTAAGCTTGAAATTGTAAAACTTGTTCCGGGAATAGAATGGATACGCCCAGATTCTTATAGTGGCGACTTCGGTATAATGCACGAAGAATATTGCCCATATGGAGTAATTGGATCTATCACTCCAGTTACACACTCTGTTCCAACTATTGCAGGTAACATAATTAATATGGTAGCCGCTGGAAATGCTATTGTATTCAATCCTCATCCGGGAGGTGTCAAGAGTGCGGTAATGGCTATTTCAGCATATAATCAAGCAATAGAAAAAGAATTGGGTATAAAAAACCTCATCTGTTGTATTGCAAATCCAACATTGGAATCGTTTGATGCTATTTGCAAAAATGAATTGATTTCTATTATGTGCATTACAGGTGGTCCAGGAGTTGTAAATGCTGCTATGAAATCGGGCAAAAAGTCAATTTGTGCTGGTCCAGGTAATCCTCCTGTTATAGTTGACGATACCGTTGATATCAACAAAGCTGCCGCAGATATTATCGCAGGTGGTGCATTTGATAACAATTTATTGTGCATTGGTGAAAAAGAAGTTTTTGTTCTCGAAAGTGTGCTAGATAAATTTATGGCAGCACTTACTGCAAATGGAGCGGTAAAAATTAGCTCTAATGCAGTTGATAAACTTTCGAAGGCTGTATTCGATAACAAAAATGGACATTATGTTCTAAAGCGTGATCTAGTTGGTAAAGATCCTCAGGAACTTGCAGTTGCAGCTGGTACATCAGTTGGTTCTGCTGCAAAGATGCTCTTTGCTCAAACAGACGCAAATCATCCATTTGTAATTGAAGAACAAATGATGCCAATGTTGCCAATAGTAGCAGTTCGATCATTCGAAGAAGCAATCGATGCTGCAATGAAGGCAGAACATAATTATCGTCATAGTGCAATAATTCACTCTCTCGATGTAACTAGAATGACAGCGATGGCTCGTGCTTTAAATACAACATTGTTTGTAAAGAATGGTCCATCAACAGCTGGTCTCGGTTTAGGCGGAGAAGGGTATTTGTCGTACTCGATAGCAACGACAACAGGTGAAGGTATATCAAATCCAAAGACCTTTACACGTCGTCGCAGATGCGTGATGGTTGATAATCTCAACATCTTTTAATTAAAAATTTGG
>JAGAOA010000035.1 GCA_017623955.1 Opitutales bacterium | reverse complement strand
TTTCCGTGTAGAAAAAGGATATTTAACTGCTACAAAACAGTAGTTTTTTCAAATCTCTACTAAGAATAAAAAAGAGCAAATGAAATTTCATTTGCTCTTTTTTTTGCATATGGGTACTTCTATTTGTTTATGAGTTTACTGTCCCATTTAAAGTTATTGTTATCGGCAGAAAGCATTGTTTTTAATGCCCAAGCATTTAGTTGGGTATTGCGGATTTTCTTAGGAGATAATCCGCTAAGTATGAGTGTTCCATTAAATGCTTTTGCACTAGCTAAACATACATAGTCCCTCAACATTGTTAAACTTGGGATTACTTTTATATGATTAAATGTTTTTTGTTCTAAATGAGTGATATCATAACGGCGACTTTCTGATAATAGAGATGCAAAAGCCTCTGAACAATATCTTTCTGGAGCAATTACTATAAATGGCGATTTTTCATCAACAAAATGACCTACATAATTGTTTGCATGACTTCTGCCCGCCTTCCACCATGCAGATTTATATTGCATTACATAGTTGCTTAAAAAATCTTTTGGCTGAATTAATACAACAGTTGCTCCTTTTTCTAGAGCTTGTTTTGCCATAATTGAATATCTAGATAAAAATAACACACTATTTTTATCTATTGCTGAAATGTCTGAAACCGGTTTAGCATTCCACCATTCTGGAATAGCTTTAGATGTATCTGTATCTGTGTAGATGTTCTCAGGTGATGTCACATTTGGAATGAAATAGAAGCTCCAACTGTTTGAATATTTTTTGTCATTTTCAGTTATACATTCAACTTCTATGATATATTCAGTCGGTTTTGGAGCTTTTACATTTATGAATTTTTCAATATTTGTAATTTTACCTAAATTACTTATGCTACTCCACCCGTTCCATCCTATTTGTTTTTTGCCCAAATGTATTTTAGCAAGAATGTTCTCTTTAGTTCTAATAGTTGCTTTTACGTCTGCATTTAGATGTTCGCCGTTAAAATTCGATATCAATATGTCCATAGATATTTTACTTTTGGAATCATAGTAATCTTTTAATCCATCTTGTAGTAGGATTATTTGTGAATTTAATTTTGCGAATTCGTTTGCATCTACATCCTTTTTAACTTTTTCGGCAAAGTCGAATATACCGGAAGATGTTGTCCAAAAATCTTGAATACACCACAAATGATATCCAGAAATATCAATGTTTTTTCTGAGAGCTTCAATGTTGTGTTTGTATGTTCTTGTAAAGAGTTTTTCCGATGCACTTGCCCATTCATCACAAATTTTTTCCATACCAAGTTTTTTAATTTTTTCGGCATTATCATTAATCCAGAAAGGTTTTACATTTGAACTTTTGAATGCATCAAATACGTCTAAGCGTGTAAAGGTTGTGAAATTTGCCATTTCGTGTGCGAGTGTAGGTTTCAATGGCGATGTTACACTAGCGTACATTCCATCGACATTTTGACTGAGCATAATGTGATAAAAAGCCTCTGAATAGTTCTTTTTTGATAATTCATATGGAGTTCCAATCTTATCTTTTTGAACTTTTGCATAATGTTTAGTTTTGTATTTTTCAGAGAATTTTGGGTAATCGAGCCAATCGTCAAAAAGCACTACATAAAAATCTAGAGTTTTGCGGTCGTTTTCAGTGTTTAACATAAATGGTGCATGTTCTCCATCGGTATCAATAAAAAATCTATTGGGATCCAAAGTGTTTACAATTCCTTTTATGTCAGAGAGAAATTCGTTGCTTCTGCTGAAATCGTTCCCCATAAAATATTCGTTACCACCCGACCACGCAAAGATTGAAACGTGATTACGTACGTCTTTTATAGCTTGGGCAAGGCGAGATTTCATAAATTCAAACGATTCTTTCACCGATGTCTGACTTGGGACATCTCTATGCCATAGCGAAGTTCCAGGTAGTTTATCTGAATAACCGATTGCAAATTCTGCATTAACAAGCATACCAACTTCGTCGCATGCATCAAAATACGCTGAGGGCATAATTGTGCTATGATGACGAACATGATTAAAGCCTAAAGCTTTAAATTTTTTAAGACGATCGATGTATTGTTGTTTATTATATGTAAGAATTATACCTTTTGTATCTAAGAGATTGTCTCCGTAGCCAGATAAAAATATAGGTTTGTTATTCAAGAATATTTGATGACGGCGTAACTTAAACTCGCGTATTCCCATACGGCTATTCTTTGTATGAATAACTTTTTCTTGTTTGTCTAAAAGTGATAATTCTACATTGTATAGATAAGGAGAATCTGGAGACCAAAGTTTTGCATTTTCAACTTCTACAATAATTTGTTCAGGATATTTTCCATCTTTGTTTACTATTGCTTTTGTTTTGTTTGCGACTATATTACCTTCCACGTCTTTAATTATCAAGCGTAAGGCTTGCGGGTAGGGGCATTCTTTGGGTTGCGTATAATCAGGTTGATAGTATATCTTCGTTTCGGCTACGATGCGTGTTGTAGGTTCTATAAACGAGCGTACATAGTAATCTGTAAGGCGTACTTTCGGTAATCCTTCTATATAAACACTCCTATATAAACCGCTCCAAAGATAGTCTATTACTATTGGATAATGACAGCCACGCATTGTGTCAAATTCTAGTCGTGGACGAGAATCTACTTCTATTTTGATTTTATTTTTGTCTCCAAATTTTAGGTATTTGCTAACATTTATTCTGTGCGAACCTATATGACCTAGTGCATTGCCTACAAATTTTTCATTCACCCAAACTTTTGCATATTTTGATACACCTTCTAAAACTATATTTGTATCTAGTTCTTTCCAGTTAGCAGGGATGTCAACTTCTGTTTCATAGATGCCTAAACCTAAAAAGGAATGATTTAGCGTCTTTGTTGGGGATCCGTAGCCTTGTTCTTCCCAAATGCCAGGAACTTTTATTTTTCCCGCTTTTATTGTTTTTTCAAAATCGTCTATTATTTTAAAATCCCATTCTCCGTTTAGAGATAGATGTAGAGTATTTGTTGCAAATATGTATGTATAAAAGAAACAAAGTATAGTTGTAAAAATTATTTTATGAAATATGAACTTGTTCATAAAGTCTCAAGGGTTGTTGTAGATAGAATTTTTTAGAATAAATTTTAGAAAAGTTTTTTGCCATCAAAAGTCTTTTTGAATTGAGATTCTTCTTGGGGTTCATTTCCCAATAAAGGCTTTATTACATCCATAGATTCTTTTGGAAGATCATTATTTTCTATTGCCCATACGCAATATTGATCTACTCTATCAGAAATATTTGCATTTCTCAGAAGCGATTTAACGGCTAAAATATGGAGCATAACCATTGTGAATTGATTTATTTCTTTTTCTGTTTGTGGGCGACGCTTTTGATTCATCATCATCTGAACAAACTTGCTTTCTTTTTCATTCATAAGCAAATTCATAACGCGTCTTACAGGTTTGTATGTTCCATTGGCGTAGAATTCGCCCCAAAGCATATCCATTTGTGCTGGGGCTAAAATTTTATCCCAATGTTCATAAGGATTTGGAATTGTAGCCTTTTGTAAATTTTGTTGATATTTTATTTCTACTGCAGAAAGTTTTGAATGTAGGATAGGTTTTTTGCCTAACACTCTCAGTAGCAAGATTATTTTTGTTCTAGATTGAGGGTCGTATTTTTCAAAGTCTTTTACTATTTCGTCTATGAGAAAATCGTAGTGTAAGAATGCAGCTTTAAAGAAGCCTAGCATCATAAAGTTCAACTGATACGGAGCTCTTTTTTGCTCAAAATTTAGTTGTTTTGAAAAGAACATTGAGTATAAAAATTCGGCTGATGGCTTTAGATGAAATGTATAGAAAGCTTGATCTAAAAGTTGAGAGTCGTCTATTGGTTTTGGAGCTTTCCAATCTATTATCTCAATTTTAGTAGAATTTGATACATTAATCTTTGCATTTTCATCGAATGCTGAAATTGTGAAAGTGTATATTCCCTTTTGATATTGAGTATCTAATTTTATATCGATTATATCAGGGCATACAATAATACCTCGAGAGCTTTTTTTTGTTCCTTCGTAGGTTGCATTATCTACTATGGTTAGGCTTTTCCCATCTGGGGCTGTTGCAGTGATTGTATATTTCAACTTAAATTTTCCATCTTTAATCGATGCATTTCTTATCAATGGGAATAGAGAAAATTTTTCTCCGAAACGTATAGTATTAATTGATGTGAGTTGTGGAATAGCCCTTTTAGGCATTTTGTACCACGCGTCCATATCGGCGTCAATGGTCGAAGCAATTATTTGTGGTTGAAAATCAGAAGATTCATTTTTATCTAATTTTTCATTCAAGATGAATTTTTCGTGTTGTGCAACTTTTACTTCTGGTTTTAGTTGTTGTGCATGTAATGACATCGATATCATCGATGTCATTACAAGAGCTAAAATAATTTTTATAATTTGCATATTTTTGATATTAAATTCTAGCATTTTCACGCAAGAAAGCTTCTACTATAGATACGTCTTCTTTATATGTTACGCCTTGCCATTTTTCATTAGTTGGCAGAATTTTTGCAGTTGCTATATTTTCTTTAATAGCTTTATCAACGGCGGCTGGTAGATAAAATTCTGCTTTCATTTCTTTTGAATTTTTAGACAAGAATTCGTCGAAGTACGTTCCTAAAAGTTGCATAAATTCTTTTGGGAATGCCCAGAAGTTTAGCGAAGTAAATTCTTCTCCCGTCAATACATTGCCTTCCGAGTCTATGATATTTCCGTTTGAACGTTGTAGGCCTCCATGCTCTTTTATGTCGGTAAGATAGAGATTTTCGTCTGATTTACAGATTCCTCTTGAAACACTACCATTGTCTGAGAGTGTATTTTTTAGACGATATCCCGAGAGTGCATATTCGTTAGTTTTTGATGAGGTTAAGAAATTAGCTACATCGGCATATACAGTTTTTCCGTAATAGTCATCAGCATTTATAGCCAAAAATGGTTCATTGATATTATCTATCATAGACAGTACTGCGTGTCCAGTTCCCCATGGTTTAATTCTTCCTTCGGGCAATTTTGGATAGCACTGTTCTTGAAACGAATATCTAACGTCTATTTGATTTTCGTATTTTTTCGATACAGTATCGCGGAAAATCTCCTCGATATCTTTTCTAATGACGAAGGCTATTTTGTTAAAGCCTGCGTTCATTGCGTCTTCTATGGCGAAATCTAACATAGTCTTTCCGCCAAATTTTGCAGCCTGTTTGAGGCCTCCGAAGCGACTTCCCATTCCAGCCGCCATTGCTACTAGTGTCTTATTCATATTTTGTGAGTGTAAATGTGTGCCAAAGCTGCCCCGCAAGCATCGGCTTCGTCGTTAGGTAAAATCGGTGCATCTTTAACGATTGCTGCAATTGATTTTACGATTTGATCTTTGCTAGCTCTACCATAACCTATAACAGCTTGTTTTATTCGTAAAGGTGGATATTCAAAAACTTCCAGTCCCAAATGTGCGGCAGCTGCTATTGCCGCACCTCTTGACGAACCTAAAATCATTGCGGTTTTAAAATTTTGTACGTAAACACTTTGTTCTATTGCCACGCAAGTGGGACTTGTTTGTACAATAATTTTTTCTGTTTCTTCAAAAATTCTAGCTAAGCATTGAGCCATAGTTAAGCTCGTATTGTTGCGTACTGTTGTAGAACAAATATAACGCAACGAGCCATCGGGCATAGATTCAATCGCAGCTAGTCCAGTTCCACGTAAAGAAGGGTCTATTCCAAGAACAACTCCACGCATTTGACGTCCACGCATATTTTGTTCTTTCAGTGCCGATTTCTTTTTTTCGCTCGCTGTTTGCAATGCTTTAGCTTTTGCAGCCTCAAAAGTCCATACCGATGAACTGTGCGACTTTACTTTTATTTCGCCATCTATTATTTTTTGGGTCCAGAGGTTTCGGGAAGCCTTTGCCATATTAAATTATTTTGTATTCACCAGAAATTGCCAGCGGTTCTATTGGTAGTTTACCAAATTTTAGATTTTCTGGTAAAAGTGATTTCTTTGGTTTGCGTAAAGCCCAATCGAATTTAAATTTAAGTCCTGAATATGCACTCATACGAGCTGATATGGCATACATACAAGCATCAGTCATTTCTGCTATTGTATTTATAGCCGAGCCATCGCGTACTGATTTTACAAGAGTTCGATATTCTTCAAATATAGGGTCTTCAACTTGTGGAGCTTGCCAGTTATGTTTACCTTTTATTATTTGTTTAGAAAACAAACTTGTTTCCATAACTCCGTCGGTCCCAACAATTCTTTCTACTACTTGTGGAGCTGTATTTGGTTCTTGACGACATTGAGCAAATAGGCGGACATTGTTGCCGAAATCAAATTCTGCACTGAAGTTCGAAAATCTTTTTCCGTATTTTGGCATAGGTATATTTAGTCTGCGTACACATATTGCACTTACAAATTTTGGATTTCTTCCGA
>JAGAOA010000034.1 GCA_017623955.1 Opitutales bacterium | reverse complement strand
CGTGGACCACGCAAGGTCTTATGTGTTGTTGTTGTAACAAAATCGCAATATGGAACTGGTGATGGATGTACGCCTGCTGCTACTAAACCAGCGATATGAGCTATGTCTGCCATAAACATTGCTCCACACTTTTGTGCAATTTCGCTTGCTCGTTTAAAATCAATTTCGCGTGGGTAAGCTGATGCCCCTACCAACAAGAGCTTTGGTTTACATTCCATAGCCAAGGCTTCGAGTTTGTCGTAATCTATCTTACCTGTTTGAGAGTCTACACCATAATTTACAATATTATAGGTTATCCCTGAGATATTCTTTGGGTGCCCGTGCGAAAGGTGCCCACCTTCTTCAAGCGACATTCCCAAAATTGTATCTCCAGGATTCAAAACTGCCAAATATACTGCGATATTTGCTTGTGTTCCTGAATGTGGTTGAACATTTACGTGTTCTGCTCCAAAGAGCTTTTTTGCTCTATCTATGGCTAATTGTTCTACAACGTCGACACATTCGCAACCACCATAATAGCGCTTACGTGGGTATCCTTCGGCATACTTATTTGTGAGTGTAGAACCCATAGCTTCCATAACTGCTGGAATTGTGAAGTTTTCCGATGCAATCAATTCTATATGAGTTTGCTGACGCTCTGTTTCCTTTTGTATTGCTTCAAAGACTTCTATATCGATGTCTTTCAACGCTCCTGCTTTGATACCTTTATTCATTGTATAAATGTTTTATTGTTTTGTTTGTTTGTTTAAGTGAAAAAATCTTAATCTATAGACTTTAAATTTTAGGGTAATTTGCAACCAAATTTTTATTCGTTTTCAAAGTCCATAAATTTATCTACTCGACGACAGTGTCTACCACCTTCAAATTCAGTATTTGAAAATGTCTTTACTATTTCTACTGCGGTTGGAACATCGAGATATTTAGCTCCCAAGCAACATACATTTGCATTATTATGCAAACGCGAGAATTTACCTGCGTCTAAATTTAAGCACAAGGCTGCTCTAATTCCATTTACTTTGTTGGCAGCTATCGACATACCTATGCCAGAAGTACAAACCAATACGCCAAAATCGACGTTCTTGGCATTGACATCGTTACAAACCAATTTTGCAAAATCTGGATAATCGACGCTAGAAGTATCGAAGCAACCGCAATCGATTACTTCATAACCTTCTTTTTCAAGAGAAGATATTAATGCTTGTTTTAATTCAAATCCTCCGTGATCGGAACCTATACTAAATTTTTTTGAGCTCATCTTTCAAATATTTTACTATATAAGGCATTGCCAATGCTATATCATCGCGAACATCTAAATATTCATCTATATCACCACCATAGGGATCTGGAACATCCATCCTATTTGACCCTTCAACCATTTGCATTACAGTGAAGACATGTTTGGGTAGATTAGTATAGTGAGACTTAAGGATATCTATATGTGATGTTGCTAATCCAAAAATTGCAAATGCTTCGTCTACCAACTGTTGTGTTAAGTATGTAGAACGATAATCGGATATATCTATATCTATGCGACGAAGAGCTGATACTGAATTTGCACTAGGTGGCATTCCATCAACAGTAGATGTACCTGCTGAAATAATTTCTATATTGTTGAAGATTTCATCATCTTCTTTTTCTAAAGCATTCTTCAGCAGAGCTTCTCCCATTGGAGATCTACATATGTTTCCTGTACAAAGAAATATTACCTTGTTGCGATTTTTCATTACAAGTGAATTTTTCATATAGGGTAAATGTTGTCGAGCTTTTTTGAGGTTTTATTATCAAATTTTTTATCGGCTTTTTTCTTTTACTACGTAAATTGGTCTTCTTTTCGATTCTAGATATATTTTAGATATATATTGTCCCAAAACACCTAAGCAGAAGAGTTGCAATCCGCTAAGAAAGAAGAGTATACACACTAGTGATGTCCAACCAAATGCTGAATTATGAAATAGCATTTGGCGTATTGCTACAAATAGTATTGCAAATATCGAGAACAGACAAAACGATAATCCAACAATCGAGACTATTGCCAATGGAATTGTTGAAAACGACGTAAATGCCTCGATAGAATACAATAATAAGCCCCACAAAGACCACTTTGTTTCTCCAGCTACTCTTGGACAGTTTTCAAACTCAATCCATTCTGTGCGAAAGCCTACCCATTCATACATACCTTTTACAAATCTATTGTACTCTCCCAAGCGTAAAATTTCATTCAGCACGTTTCTTCTTATAAGACGAAAATCTCTAGCACCTTCCTTGAAATTTAATGAAGATATTGTATTGAGAACTTTATAAAAAACTTTTGCAAAAAATGTGCGTATTGGTGGCTCTTCGGTACGTGTTATTCTTCGAGTTGCTACACAATCGCAATTTTTTATTTTACTAAACATTTCTGGAAGAAGTGCAGGCGGATCTTGCAAATCGGCATCCATAACTGCAATATAATCTCCCTTAGCAGACTGAAATCCAGCGTACATTGCGGATTCTTTCCCAAAATTTCTAGAGAACGAAATGTAGCGAACTCTATCATCATTTTGTGCTAACTCTTTTATTTTTTCGAGCGTAAAATCGGTAGAACCATCGTCTACAAAAATTATCTCAAATTTCGGGTTTGAAAACAACGACATCACTTTTACAAACTCATCATAAAAGATTGTAATCATAGCTTCTTCATTCTTACACGGAACTATTGCAGTGAATAGTCCATCGTAAGAAGGTAAATTTGTAGTGTTTTCATTCATTTTTTTTAGAGTAAATTTTTATCTAGTTCTACGGTAAATATTCTTTTCTTGCCAACGGAAGTATGCGTTGTCTATCTGATACAAGTCTAAAGGCTTTTGTGGATTCCAATTTTCAGGTAGAATTTTACACTTTTTCATTTGCTGAATATATCCAAAAGACGGACGGAAATTCTTACTGACGATTGATGGATTTTTTTCATCGAGAATTTTTGCGGCTTTTTGAACTCCAGCAAGCATCATTTTATAATTTGCATCATTTTTATCTTTGAAAATTACAGGGTGTGATTTTCCATTATTTTCTGCTGATCCTCCAGCTGATTTTGCCAAAGGAACTATTAATGCAACTGAATTTTCTGGATTAGAATAATCGTATAAGCCTTGAACTGGGAATTTCAAATCGCGAAGTTTTCCCTTAGGTGTTTTTACACGCATAACGGTACAGGAATCGTATTCAAAACTTCTGCCTACTCCACCTCTTGTATATTTGTTAAAATGGCATTTTGAACAAGCATTGCTTTGAGCCTTTGCAATTTCTGGAATATGTCCAACAATATTGATGCGCGTACGCATACGATTTAACATTGGGAATCCTGTACCTTTTGCTGCATACGAAGATATATGAGGTGAACCGCAATCAAGCCAAGCTTTGAGAATTGCCATATCTTCATCGGAAAATTTTTTGTTGTGATGCTTGCCTTCTGAAAATCTTGCTAATTTACTTGCGCCAGAGCCAAAAGAGTAGGGCGCTCTATTCCCCCATCTATTGTAGTCGGCGCTACACATATTACAAATTTGCAAAACTAATCTTGGGGTTATATATTCGAACCCGATACCATATGATAAGATAACTCCTGCTGTCGGCTTTTTAGGATTATGACACTCTAAGCAATATTTGTTTATCAAAGGTTGAATATCGCGTGTGTAGTCGATTATGTTTTTGGCATTTTTTAATGGTTCTATTTTCGAGATTCCTTTGCGATATGCTATTGGTAGCTTTTGCTTACGGATAGGAGCTGCGGTGCGTTGTTCGTGGCAACCTATGCAACTTGTTTGTGTTCCTGGGGCAAAGTTTGTACTAGACATCATTCGCTTTACGCAAGTGCCATTTTCTTCAAGTGCTGAGAATGCTATGCCGACCATTGCAGGTACTTCAAAAAACGCAGAGCCATCTTCGTATACTGGTACTGTACCTACAACTTCTTCTAATGCAAATGTACCTTGGAAACCTGTTGGTCCATATCCACCATGATAATTTACTGTTGCTGGTTGTACTCTAGTTATAAGTAATTTCTTGATAGACCCACGTTTAACGCCTTTCATATTGCGACCCTCGTAGACGTCTTGTAAAAACACTTGAGCTGTTTTCTTTGAGTAGTCTGCCATATCTGGTTTTATATTTTCGCGTGGACGTTTCAGTATTGGTACCACACTTCGCATTATCATACGAACTACTGAACCTTGATATATTTTTTCATAGCTAATATTATTTGTACGTTGTTCTGGAGCAGTAGTGTTGAACAATATGCTTGGCACAGGTATTGTAATTTGAATACCATTGGTATCCATTATTACAATACTATTAGGATTACACGTCAGTATTAGATTGTCTTTTAAAGGGATGGGTTCAAAGTATCCTGAACGTCGATGTGGAGCTTCTATGAGTTTAAATGCATAAGCATCGCTTGGATCAAATGGTGGAGTCAATTTCGCGACACTTCCTTGATTGTTTCTACGACCATGCCCATGCATTACTGTAAAGATTATATCTT
>JAGAOA010000033.1 GCA_017623955.1 Opitutales bacterium | reverse complement strand
TTGAATGTAAACGCCGATACTACTGTTGCGGGTTTAAGCTTTAGAAAACAAGGCGATACATATACAGGAGCTTCGACTGTAAATATTGCCGATGGAGTATCTTTTAAAGGTGGAGCTGTAAGTTTAAACCAAGCAGGTACATCAGCTTCTTTTAATGGAGCTGGTAGTCTTACTGTTGGTACCGTTTCAATGAATTCAAATAATTCTTCTTTATATTTAAATTCAAAAAATATCCAAACAGGCGCTATTACTATTACAGATTCTGAAGGTGCTAGTTTATATATTGGTACCGATAAGGATGGTAATTTGTATGATGTAAATGCAACTATCAGCTCTTTACAGTTGAACAATGGTGCATTCGTTGCAAAGGCAAAAAATTCGACTACTATCAATTTAAGTGGTGGAAATTTAAATATGGCTTCAACCGTAACAAAATCGCACATTGGTACAAATGTAACGCTTTCCAATGTAAGTCATTCACGCATTGTAAATGCTTTTATTGATGGTAAAATAACAACAACTGGTCAACAATATCAAAGCAATGGTTGGGACTATTCGTTTTCGCTTGGTTGCTGGTCAACAGGATCTCGTCCAAAGCAAATTGGAACAATAGAAGTTGGTGAAAATGCAGAAATTAACGTATTGCCAACAAAATTCGCCAATGGCACAAGCACATACTTCGGTATGTATGGCGATATTACAATCAAGGCAAAAACAGGTAAGCTTACATCAAATGCAGCTGCCCCACTTACTATTTATGGTAATGATAATACTGTAATCCGCTTGCAATCTACCGACGCTTTTGCAGTCGGCGGTGCAGCAACCCAAGCAGAATCAACTTTCAATATCTTTGAAGGTTCAAAAGTTAAGTTTGAAATTTCAGCCGATAATAATATCGGAACAATCTTTATGGGTAGCGAAGCATCACGCTTGACATTAGATATTGTTTCTGGAGTTCTCTCGGTTGGCGAATTTACTGGTGCTGATGATATTGCAAATATCATACTTTCAGATAGTCTCGTGAAGGGTAGTTTCAAAGTTACAAATATGCAGTCGTTGTTGAGTGATTTTGAAAATCAATCTAATTTGTACTTCTTAGATGCCGATGGAAATCAACGTGTATTAGGATCAAATCTTTGGATTAAGCAAATTGGCGATTCTGGTATGTTCAATATTTATACTCAGGTTCCAGAACCAGCAGAATGGGCTGTAATTTTTGGAGCAGTTGCATTAGCATTTGCGATGTATCGTCGCAGAAAATAAAAGCAAAATTTAAGTACATTTTATGGTTAAATTTCCCCAAAAAAGGCGTTAAAAACGCCTTTTTTTTGTTGATTTTTTAGCTTTTTTTACAGTATTATGAGCAAAAATTGGAGGTTTTTTATGCACTTTTATTCAAAATTTTTAGTGTTAACGGTCTTTTGTGCTACGTTTTTTTCGTGTACTTCGATTGATAAATCGAGTGGTGAAATTGTGAAATCTAATACGGGGGCAGAGTTTGATGTAGCTGCGATTATATGGCCAGCGTATCAAAATGAACCACGTTGGAAGGAACTCGGTATTTTTGGAGATGGCGTAGGCGAATGGCAAAATGTTTACGAGGCAAAGCCCAAATTTAAAGGACATAACGAGCCAAGAAAATCGCTATGGGGATATGTTATGGATGATAATCCCAATGAAATGGCACGTCAAATAGATGCAGCGTTAGCTTCAGGGGTAAACGTTTTTATTTACGATTGGTATTGGTATGAAGGAAAACCATTTTTAGAAAATGCTCTTAATAATGGTTTCTTGAAAGCTAAGAATTGTGAACGTATGAAGTTCTTTTTGATGTGGGCTAATCATGATGTAAATTACTTATGGAATAATAAGATAGCAAAGAAAGATGTCAATCCACCTTTGTACAACGCTCGAGTTTCTTTAAAAGATTTTAAAGAGGTTTTAGTGCCTCGTTTTATAGAGTATTTCAAAAAACCAAATCATTATCAGATAAATGGTAAACCAGTGTTTTCGATATATCGTTTCTCGACTTTCCTAGATGGAGTAGGAGGCGAGGCTAATGGTAAAGAAGCTATTGCATATTTGGATAAAGAATGTAAAAAAGTAGGTTTTAATGGCGTGTATTTGATTGTTTTTGGACGTCTTGATAACAATGTAAAAGTTGCGTCAATCAAGAATGATAAAAAAGCGGCAATGGATTATTTTGGAGTCTCGGCATTGACTACTTACAACTGGAACTATGGAACATGGAACGACATCCAGAAGGGCAACTTGAAGTATACGCAATGGTTCGATATGGCTCAAAAAATGTGGGAAAAATTACATAGCGAGACTAAGGGAAATTTCTTTCCTAATGTAACGGTGGGGTGGGATACAAATTCTAGGTATCCTGCAAATGTCTTAGATCCACGCGTAGATGGCTCTAATCCGAAAGACTTTGAAAAAGCTTTACGAACTGCAAAAGAATGGTCGTTAAAAAATGCTAAGACAC
>JAGAOA010000032.1 GCA_017623955.1 Opitutales bacterium | reverse complement strand
GAAAGTGGTATAAAGCTCACTACTGCAGATTCACTCGCCGATGCCGCAGAAAAAATCGTAAAGATAGTTGCAGGTGAAAACAAATAACATTTAACTGGATTTAACAATGAGCGTACTCATAAATAAAGATACAAGAGTAGTTGTCAGTGGTATTACAGGCAATACAGGTACATTCCAGACACGTCAATGTATTGAATACGGCACAAATGTCGTAGCAGGCGTAACCCCAGGGAAGGGTGGTTTGCTGTTCGATGAAAAAGTGCCAATTTTCAATACAATAGCCGAATCTGTAAGTAAAGAAGGTGCAAATGCATGTGTAATATATGTTCCACCTCCATTTGCAGCCGACGCAATTTTGGAAGCTATTGATGCCGAAGTTCCTCTTATCATCTGTATTACAGAGGGTATTCCAGTAAAGGATATGGCAATCGTTAAGTCGCGTTTGATGCAAAAAGGATGTAAGTCGCGTCTTATTGGACCAAATTGTCCTGGGGTAATTACACCAGAAGAATGTAAGATAGGTATTATGCCAGGTTACATTCATAAGAAGGGGAATGTTGGTGTTGTTAGTCGTTCAGGAACTCTTACGTATGAAGCAGTATGGCAACTTACATGCTTGGGTTATGGACAAAGCACAGTTATTGGTATTGGTGGTGACCCAATCAATGGCACGAGTCACCTTGATGCTGTAAAGATGTTTAATGATGATCCAGAAACAGAAGCAATCGTTATGATTGGTGAAATTGGTGGTGATGGCGAACAAATTGCAGCAAAATGGTTGAAAGAAAATTGCAAGAAACCATGTGCAGCGTTTATTGCTGGACGTACCGCACCAAAAGGACGCCGTATGGGACACGCAGGTGCTATTGTATCGGGCAACTCTGGCGGAGCTGAAGATAAAATAAAAGCTCTTCTTGATGCAAACATTGCAGTTGCAGATACTCCATCTGTTATTGGTGAAACACTTCTCAAACATTGGGGAAAGATGTAGTAAATAAAAAACCTCAATTACAAAGTGGCGTCGAAAGACGCCATTTTTTTATGTAAGTATTTTTATTTCTCTATATATATTAGCTATGCTAAACTGTTTTTACTTGCGAAAGTTGTTTTTGATATGCTCTAATAACTATAACTAATAAAAAGAAAATGAGCTTGTCTGAAATAGAAATAAAAAAGTATTTGTTTGACTTCTCTAGCAATGTCGATGTCAGAGTTATAGATGAATGTGCTAGCACCAATGATGTTGCCTCAAGTATGTTGGATAGTATCGATTTACCGTTTGCGTTGTTAGCACGTCGACAGTTGTCAGGGCGAGGCAGAATGTCGCGTGCTTGGTATGCTAGCGAGGGTGCATCTATATGTCTATCGATTGCCGTAGATATGCAAGGGGCTTGTGCAGATGTTTTAGCATCATCAACTGTGCGAGTTGGGATTGAAGTTTGTAATGCTTTAAATGACATAGCCAAAGAAAAGATGTTTTTAAAATGGCCAAATGACATCTATTCATCATCTGGCAAAAAGATTGCAGGAATGTTAGCCGAATTGAAACAAGTAAGAGGAAGTTATAAGATGATTTTTGGCATAGGTGTAAACTATGATTTATCGTTGTCAGATGTGTCATTGCCTGATGATATTGTAAATATAGTAGATAGTGTTCGTCCAAAATTAATAGTAGATAAATCTATCAATGAAATAACGGCAATTATAATCAATGCTACTGTAAAAGCTCTTTCAAGTTATGATTTACCATTGCCAAATAAGTTCAAACAAATAGATTGGTTAGAAAATAAAACTGTCGATATTTCTATCGGTAATCGCAATTATTCTGGGATTGCGTGTGGAATAAACGAACTTGGTAATTTGCTTGTTCGTCTTTCGGATGGTTCATTTGAAATTGTCAATAGTGGCGAAGCTACTTTACATAAGTCATAAAAAGCTTGAACTGATTTTGAGCTTTGCTAGCATACCTATAATTATGGAAAAAAAACCTGATGTATACGAACCTAAAGCCTTGCATTATGTATTGGTTTTTCCTTTGTATGTGTTTGTTATCCTGTTGACTGCAACGTTGCGATTTAAGTACTCTGAAAAGACAAAACAACGTTGTTCAAATCCGTCGCGTTTGTTGGGGGTAGCGTGGCATCGTCATATATTGTTAGTAGCTAAGGCAAAGATGTATTTCAGAAAAAAGCTTACTATGTCTGGTTTGGTAAGTGCCAGTAAAGATGCTGCTTTTTTGGTAGCCTTTTTCGATTTTATGGGAGTTCGAAGTATTCGCGGTTCTCGAAAGAGACGCGGAAGAGAAGCAATTTTAGATATAGTAGAAGCACTAAAGAGCGATAGCGATGCTTTTATTACTCCAGATGG
>JAGAOA010000031.1 GCA_017623955.1 Opitutales bacterium | reverse complement strand
CGCTATGTTCTTGTGTCAACCAATAGACGAAAATGGAAATGAAGTTGGCGAAATAGTTGCAGCCATTAGTCCATTTGGTGGCGGAATTGGTTCAAAGGTAGTAATTGCCGCAGATGGCAGTGAGGCTCGCAAGTATGTCGGTAACGATTATAGTCCATTGCGTAATTGCATAGTTTGCGTTTTAGATGACTAATTAATATGAAATTAGCTAGAGTTATAGGTAGAGTTGTACTTTCGAAAAAAGATGTTGCACTTAAAAGTGGCTTCTTAGTGATAGCTTCGCCTCTAGATAAATCGCAATATAAAAATAAAGCCGACAAATCACTTTCAAAAACACAATTTAATTTGATTATATACGATAACATCGGTGCTTCTATGGGAGATATTATTGGTTATGTTGAAGGAGCAGAAGCAACTGCCGCTTTTAAAGAACCAATCCCGATTGACGCTTATAACGTTGGTATTGTAGAAAAATTTAATTACTTAGGTTAAATTTAAATAGAAAAATTAAAAGCAATGAAAAGAGTATACACAATAAAAGATATTGAACAACTCGTTGCAACAGGCGGTACACTTCCTGCCGATGCAATTCTAACACCACAGGCAAAAGAAGCTATGGCATCTATGTCGGTAACAAAAGGTTCGGTTGCAAGCACCTCTAAAAATGTAGGTACAGTTGGGGCTAAAGAATATAAAGTCCCTGAAAAAGAATATAAATGGGTTTCTGGAAAAGATCCAAAAACTCCAGCAGAAATAGAAAAGTTCTTTTTCTCGCCTGAAATTACTAAACTTAAGCATCTGATAGTTGATTTGGGTCGTCGTTCCTATGGTAAAAACTACAACGATGGCAATGGCGGTAATTTTTCAGTTCGCGTTGGCGATAACATTGTTTTGTGTACTCCAACAATGATTTCTAAAGGTTCAATGAGTATCGATGATATGTGCTTTGTTGATATGGACGGAAATCAGCTTGCGGGCAATAGAAAACGCACTAGCGAAGTTTTAGCTCACCTTGCAATTATGAAGCGTCAGCCATTGGCTAAGGCTTGTTGTCACGCTCACCCTCCACATGCAACAGCATTTGCATTAGCTGGAAAAACTCCTCCACGTTGTGTAAATCCAGAAACAGAAATCTTTATAGGTCAGGTAGGTTTGGCAGATTATGGCACACCAGGAACGCAACATATGGCTAATGCTGTTGGCGAATGTGGCGTAAAACACGACTGCGTATTTATGGTAAATCATGGTGTTATGACTTGGGCTAATGATATCGAAACAGCTTTCTGGAAAATGGAAAATGTTGAAGCTCACTGTTACACATCAATGCTTGCATTCCAAATTGGAGGTCCGCGCAAGTTCTCAGAAAAAGATGCTAAAGAATTAGTAAAAATTCGTAGTTCAATGGGTATGGTTGACCAAACATCGCTCCGCGAATGTAGTTTGTGTGATAGCAACGATGATTATCGTCCATCGTGTGTATGCAACGCACAGGCAAAGCCACAACAAGATGCAGGTTATAATTGCGATGCTGAAAAGGTAGTTGAAAAAGTCACACAAATGATTATTAACGAACTCAAAAAATAAATCTTAACATATTTTATGAAAGGCGTTTCTTTATGAATACGCCTTTTTTTTATTTTTTAATTGAATAAAACTTCTTATTTTTGATAGATTTATACAATAATGAAGAAAGAATTTACAATAGCCCTTTGTTACGACTTCGATGGAACGTTGTCGCCTGCAAATATGCAAGAATACTCGTTTATTCCACAACTGCAAAAAGAACCTAAGACTTTTTGGAGTGAGACTTGCAAAATTGCACGCAAACAAGATGCTGATGAAATTTTGGCGTATATGTATTTGATGTGTGATCAAGCTAAAAAATACGATATCAAAATACGTCAAGATGATTTTGTGCGTTTTGGTAAAAGTGTAAAATTCTACAAGGGTTTAGTATCGAACAATGGTAACGATTGGTTTTCACGGATAAATGCGTATGCAAAAGAAAAAGGTGCTGTTGTAAAACACTACATAATATCATCTGGAATCAAGGAGATGATTGAAGGTACTGCTATTGCCAAAAATTTTCATAAAATTTATGCATCAAGTTTTATGTATGATTTATACGGAGTAGCAATGTGGCCAGCTCAAGCAGTAAACTATACTACTAAGATGAATTTTCTGTTTCGTATAAATAAGGGTATTTTTGATGTGCAGAAATCAATCAACAATTATATGCCAGAACGTTTGCGTCCTGTTCCTTTTAAAAGAATGATTTATTTCGGCGATGGTTCAACAGATATTCCTGCAATGAAACTTGTAAAAACGCAAGGCGGATATTCAATAGCTGTTCATGACGGAACTGTTCAGAAGCGAAAACAATCGGAAAAACTTTTGAATGAAAATCGAGTCGATTTTACTGCAACAGCCGATTATCGTAAAAACTCAGAACTTACCACACAGGTATGTAGGGTTATAGATAAAATAGTTGCGGAGTATTGTATAGAAAACGCATAATTAAAACTTATAAAAAACGGGCGAGAAAAATCTCGCCCGCCGTGTTTTTGTGTTTGGGGTAATTATGATATAAATCCTTTGCGATATTCGTAAAGCGACTTCACATAACGCGTTGCATCAGCATTGCCAACGCACGACATTGTGGCTGG
>JAGAOA010000030.1 GCA_017623955.1 Opitutales bacterium | reverse complement strand
ATTGTATTTAATGTCAAATAACACTTTGCATTTGCTTTTCGACATTCTCTAACCAATCTAGGCAGTTGAGAAACTTCAAAGTTTTTGGCTCCTGCACGCATATTACTGCCTACTAAACCAAAATAAATCGCATCGGCTCCAGCTTGTAATGCAGCAGATAAACATACAAAGTCACCCGCAGGTGCCATCAATTCAGGAATATGTTTCATATCAAATTTTCTTTTCTATTACTAATTGTGCAAAATGTTCAAACGAACGATTATAAGTTTTCTCCGATTCAGAAGAAAAGAAGCATGCAGGAACTTGACGCTTTGCCAAATGATGCTTTACACACTCACAACATAATCCAGCCTTTGCACATCCGTATGAACAAGTGCAACGCTTCTTATTATCCTCTATCTTACATTCCATAGACAAAAATTCTTAATTTATTTGAAAAAATCGCAACATTTTTGTTTGAGAATTTACAACAATAAATATAAAGTCATATTTATATTTTATGGATGCTAATCTTCAACAGTCGCAAAAATTAGAACAAGGCTTAATTCTTACTCAAGCACAACGCCAGAGTTTAGACATATTGCAAAAGCCCGTTCTTGAACTGCAAAAGTACGTAGAAGAACTGTTGCAACAAAATCCAATGTTAGAAATTGAAGAATTCGAACCAAATGAAAAACCTCAGAATATTGGAGAACTACAAGACGACTTTGAAGACGATACGTATGACGGCAAAATACAAAACGAGCAATCACAACACTTACAATCTCTTCACGATTTCATTCTCAATTCTAAAATAGATAATATTCGATTGGGAGAAAAACTCATCAATGAGGCTAGAATAGATGCATCGTCCGATGATGTTGCTGATGCCTTTGAATTCCTAGTTCAACAATTAGATGCTAGAGGCTTTCTTCCAGAAAACGTACTAGAACTGGCTATTCAAGAGGGCTTTAAACGCAAACACGTAGAAGAAGCTCTAGATATGCTTCAACATTGTGAACCATCAGGTATAGGTGCTCGTAACTTGAAAGAATGTTTCTTAATTCAACTTCGTGCATGTAAGTTATCTGAATCTTTGGCGTACAGAATTATAGAAGATAATTTTCAATTATTCTTAAAAAGACGTGTAGATGAAATTGCCAATGCCGAAGGTAGAACTATAGAAGCAGTAGAAAAAGCTATGCAAACATTGGCAAAGCTAAATCCATCGCCCGCCTATGAATATACCGTAGATGAAGAAAATATACTTATTGCTGATGTGCGATTTTTCAAATCTCAAGGACAATGGAAAGTAGAACTTACAAATAATTATATCCCTAAACTTAGAATAAACTCTGAGTATCGGCAAATGATGGCAGAAGGTTCGCTCGATAAAAACGCAATGGCGTACGTGAAAGAAAAAATACATGAAGGTAAATATATAATCGATGCAATCAAACAACGTCAAAACACATTGTTGAAAATTGCAACAGTAATTCTCCAACATCAAATACAGTATTTAGAAAATGGAAATCTAATTCCAATGACTCGCCAAGAAATTGCAGATGAAATAGGAATGCACCCTACTACAATCGGTAGAGCTATATCGGGTAAAAATGTAGAAACTCCGTTTGGTATATTAGAACTTAAAAACTTTTTTACAAACAGTATTGAAAATGATGAAGGCGATAGTGTATCATCAAACACAATAAAAGAAAAAATCCAAGATATCATAAGCCAAGAAAATCCAACAAAGCCATACAGCGATGCAAAAATCAGCGAACTTCTACAACAACATGGTATAAACATAGCTAGACGAACTGTGGCTAAGTATCGAGAAGACTTAGGTATTGCAACAAAAACTTTGCGAAAGAGATTTTAATTATGCTTTTAACTGATTTTTCAAAGATAATTATAGTTGATGCAACTTCGACAAAACTGAAAGTTGCTCTATGCGAAAATGGAAAAATATCTGAAATTGCACAAGTAAATGGACAAGCTATGGAATGTTTTTTTCAAGCATTGAAACAAGTGTGTAAAAAATATAAGCCCATTGAAATCGAAGCATTTGCATTATGTACAGGCACAGGATCAATTCTTGGAACTAGAAGTGCATCAGTAGCAATTGCAACAATAGCAAATTTTTCAAACGCAAAGATTTTTGAATATAATTGTATGGAAGTAGCAGCATATGCAATAGCAAATTCAAACCAATACAATTTTTCGCTCTTTACCCCATCACGTAAGGGATACGTTAATATTCTGAATTTTGAAGGAAAAATAAAACTCCTAAAAGAAATAAAAATAGATGAGATTTCAGAATTTTCGCTAGAGAAAAAAATAGTACTTTGGCAGAGAGATAAAATAGATACCGCTATTTCTGAATTTCCAACATTTTATTTAGATGAAAAATCTACACTTGAAGTTCTGGTACAAAATCCACATCTAGCCTCAATATGTGAAGATACTCCAGACGCTAAGCCATTAACAGAAAGAGAATATGTAAAATGGAAGGCTCAAGCACACATTTAAGATGTTCGGTGCATATAGACCTTTGTGCTCTTGAACGCAATTTAGGCAAACTTAGATTTTTTATGCCTAAATCGCACGGATACATTGCATTAGTTTCGGCTGATGCATTTGGCTACGGAGTTGAAGCGGCAGTCGTACGTCTTATGCTCAGTGGAGCTGATGCTTTTGCTGTTACAAATATTTCGGAAGCAGTGAAAGTACGCGAAGTTGGCTCTGGTTGGAAGGTAATAGTTTTAAGTGCATCTTTACCCGATGAAGAACAAATCTATATAGATAACGATATCACTCCAGTATTAGCTGGAGTTGAAGAAGTGCAAAGGTTTGAACTTATGGCAAAAAAAATGAATAAAAATATAAAAGTTCATTTAAAACTGCCCGTTGAAAAAGATTCTATTCCATCTTCACAACAAGCAAAAGAAATGCTAGAAAAAATTACAACATCACAATATTTGACTCTAGAAGCCTTTTGTTTAGCTGGAACAGGAACTGGAGCACCATCCGAAGGAGCTATAGCCGACAAAGATTTTCTAGAATTTGCCACAAAAAAAATCGGAGCTAACAATGATGTCTATATTCATCATAGCGATATTTGTAATCCTTCTGAATTACCCATTGAATTCAATAAATCTCTAAGAGCTGGACTTGTTCTATTTGGAATGAAACCTGATAAAAATTCTATATTGTATGGTTTTGAACCTGAACATGTACTAACTTTTCGCTCATCTGTAAGCCAAATAAAATACTTACCCAAGGGCGCAACTGTGGGATACTCTAAAACATATACGTTAGATAGAGACTCACGCATAGCCTTATTATCAGTAGGTTACGGAGATGGAATTCCACGCGAATCTAGTAAAAAGATGTCGGTAATTATTAGGGGAAAGAAAGCCGAAGTTGTCGGACGCGTTTCTATGGATCAAGCCGCAATAGATGTAACAGACTTTGACGAAATAGAACTCGGTGATGAAGCTATTATTGTAGGAGAAAGCGATGGACTTGAAATTACCATTGAAGAATATTGTCAGCGCCTTGGTATAACCCCAGCTCAAGCTTTAACATCTATAACAAAACGTGTAGCTCGCTTCTATAAAACCCTTTATTAAGGCGATATTTTTCACAAAAAAAAGAGGTTTTTTTATAAAAAACCTCTTTTTTATCGATATTTTAGGCAATTTTACTCTATTTTTTGCCTCTTTTTTTTTCTTCAAATTTTAGTTTGTCTGTTGTTTTATCTCGATGATATCGTGCGGAGAACTTTCCTTCTGCCCAGCTCCAGTCAAACGTGTAAAGCGAGCGTTTGCTCTAAGTTCCGGCAATGTCTTTGCTCCAAGATACCCCATACCACTTTGAATACCACCAACAAACTGACGCAACATATCATCAACTGAAACTGAAACTTCTTTCAACGCTTCAACACCTTCTGCTGTGATCTTATCGGTCTTATTCTTTATATCATGACCATAACGTGCAGCCGAACCAGCTTTCATAGCCGACAACGAACCCATACCACGATACTGTTTATACATCTTTCCGTTGATTTCCATAATCTGACCAGGAGCTTCTGGACAACCAGCCAAAAGTCCTCCACAAATCATACAATCGGCAAGTGTCAATGCTTTTACCATATCGCCACTCTTTGTAATCCCTCCGTCGGCTATGGTTCGCACTCCCAATTTTCGTGCTTGTTTTGAGCATACGT
>JAGAOA010000029.1 GCA_017623955.1 Opitutales bacterium | reverse complement strand
AGTGCCACGAGTAGAAGTCAACTGGAGCTCCAGTTTCGGCGGCACGTTTTAAGATGTCGTAGCCATTACTTTTAGCAACACCTGTATGTGCGGGACCTCCTATTTTTATATTTGGAAAACGCTTCTTGATAATTTTTGCAACTTCGCAATAGAAGTCGTTGAAGGATTTTATATCGCCTGCCCACATAGTGTGCCCACCATCTGGATTTTTACATTCTGGCTCGTTCCAAATTTCCCAATATTCGATACCCATTTTATAGCCATTTGCCCAACCTTCGTTGTAGTGAGCAATTATATTACAGCAAATTTGAGCCCACTTTTTTGGCTCTGGCATCCAAGTTCTATACTTGTTTTTTGAGTGGTCTATACTTACGCCCAAACGAAAAATAATTTTTGCACCTTCTTTTGCCGAAACTTGTAAATAATCGTCGGTAGGTTTAAAGATGTAATTGCGTGGGTCGTTTACATCGGCATGAAAGAGAGGGAAAATCATATCGGTATCGCCAATCATCAACCCAGGATTTTGCAAAGAAATATCGTGCGTACGAACGCTATGAACATTCAAATCGTAAAATGGCTTGCGAAAATCAGAACCTGCTCCAGCCGATTCAGATGAAATTTTTGGTCCAAAATTTACACCATTTAGGGCTTTGATTTTACCGATTTCTTTAGAACAATCAACCGACACTTGAATTTGTTTTGGTGCCGATTGGGTACATGAATTATCTTTTGAGCATATACCAGCTTGTTGCGATGCACACGATGCAACAAACAATGAAACAATGCCCGTAGTTATATGATATATTGATTTTTTCATTTTATTTATGTTAGTTAGTTAAAATTAAAACAATCTATAATCCTTGGAGAACACAGGTTTGCCTTTGTATTCTATTGTTATATCAGAGTAGTTAGTAACAACTTCTTGCCCGTTACTATAAACTGTAAGATAGACGTCATCAGCAATTTTTCTATGGTCTTCCATAAACTCAAGTTGCAAGTGTGATACCTTTTGATATTCATCGTAGAGGGGTTTTACATATTTTTCAACATATCCCTTCTTTGTCCACGGACCATAATATACTGGGCGACCACCAAATTCAGCGTGGTGCAAGCGAATTTCTTGCCAATCTTTTTTGATATTATTGTTTGTATCGCTGAAAAATTGGGCAGATGGAACAATACCATGATAAACAATTTGCCATGTCGGAACGTGTCTATCAAACATCTTAGGCAAACGCATACCATGATTATTATAAAATGCCCAATCGAGATATTTTACAACGTGGTCGTAGCCACATTCAGATGTAAAACCGCCAGAAACTTCATGCCCATATTTCATAATACGCAAATAAGCTTCTGTCCACTCTTTGCGATTTAATCTATGTTTTGGGTCGTGGCACATCTTTGGAGCAATAGCCGAAATAACATCAACATGTTGCATACCATTAAAGCCCAATCTATCTCTAATCATCAAATAATCTTTCTTTGGGAAAAGCTCAAAAATTGCCTGCGGACATGGTGTATATGCTTTACCTCCAGACCATGCTCCGACATACATTAAACTGCCGTCTTTACGTTTTGCGACGTAAGATTCATCCCAACTATTTGCAATTTTATAAACATCAGTATGATTGACGTGAGCAGAAATATTATAGCCAAGCTTCTTTGCAGTTTCGACTGTTTCTTTAAGTTTTTCTTCGCCACCGATAGCTGGTTCAACTGGCAACAACTGAGGATAACGACCATCATGACCACGAATATTCCAGCCTACTTCTTGTAAATCGACATATTCGCAACCAAACTTTTTGAGGTTTTTAATAGCTTCGGTAGCCTGTTCGCAAGTTGTTGAAACACGCATTGGCAACTCGGTTTCAGGAGTGAAATCGGTTGGAATTTTTCTACCTTTTTTATCTCGCGGAGCCGGTTTACCACCATGCTGAACACGACAAACAATCGATTTTGCCATACGCTCAAGTTTTGGATTTGTCTTGATGCGTTCTTTCAACGGCTTTACTTCGCCTCTGTCTAATTGCCATTTGCGATATACTTTTGCCATATCGACATACGTTGCTTTTTTGCACAATGGATAAAAGTCTACAACAGCATCTTCATATACTGGAAAACCTTCCATCATTTCTATTTCAAAACGTGGGAAAACTTTGTATTCACCCTTTTTTGCAATGGCAACCATACTATACTCTAAACGCAAGCCCTTGACAATTACAGCCCATGTAGCTCTAGGATTTTTCATACCAAAGAAAGCTACTGGATTACGAGCTTTTGTTGAGTACTCGTCATTGTCAAGTTTATACGTTGCAATCATATTGCGAGTATTTATAAAATAACCTTCTTCGCCTTTCTTTGCGTAACATGCTGGAAGAAGAATATCGACAGTCTTCAAATTCTTCATTGCGTTAAGCTCATCTTTTTTCAAGACTATTCGCAATGCACCATCAGCTGTCCAAGTAAGATAGCGTTGTTGTTGCTGCTGTTTGCCATCTATATATT
>JAGAOA010000028.1 GCA_017623955.1 Opitutales bacterium | reverse complement strand
AGTTGTAAATGGTAGTGGTAGAAATTCTTCAAAACAAGATGCAGATGATTTCATTTTAGGTATATATGCTAGTTCCGATGGTAGTGATTTTGTGTTTGAAAAAAATGCAACATTAACACAAGTTTATCAAAGTAATGGTGCTACTAATTGGACTCATATTGATACAAATTCTGGTGTGCCAATTGGAGCAAAGATTATTACAAACTCGGCTAAGGGTAGTATCAATTTGGGCAACAAGCTCACTATTGCTCGTGGAACTGTTTTTGTAATGAACACAACAGATGCTTTTATTCTTGGATCTGGTGAAGCATGGGGTGCAACATCTCAAGCAACTTCTATATTTAATCTCATAGACTACAACGTATCGGCTGCAACTGCTGGTATTCATACACGTTTTGAAATAAACGCAGCAAATAATATTGGTGCTATTTCGTTCGACGCTGCTAGAGTTATTGAAATGGCTTTCGGTGAAAATGGCTCGTTGGTTCTCGGTGAAGAAGCTGGCGAATATTTCAATTCATTGCGTGGAGATAATCTCGTTGATAACTGCATTCTCTTGGAAGGTTTGGTAATTGAAAAACTTAGGGTATATGATGTATCTGAAGAAAATTTGAAAAAATACTTTGATGTAATTGATGATAGCTTGTATGCTCTAGATGTAAAAGCTGTAAATGGCGAAGCTAATGCATTTTGGGTAAACACAGTAGCAGTTCCAGAACCAGCTGAATGGGCAATGATATTTGGTGCTATCGCATTGGGATTTGTTGCCTATCGCAGAAGAAAATAATTTGCTAAAAGCTTAAACTAAAAAACGGAATAACTTTAGGTTATTCCGTTTTTTTTGTGATGTAAAGATACTATACTACGTGTTATTTTTAAAATCTTTAGGCGATATACCATGATACTTCTTGAAAGCTTTTGAGAAGGAAAATGGTGTAGCAAATCCTGTCTTTTTTGCAGTGTTTGCAACAGAATAAAATGACTCAGTCAAAAGCTTTCTAGCAAGTTTCATTTGTAAATCTATTTTTACTTGTGAAAATGTTTTGGAGTATTTGTTTTTGCAATATGTATCTAAATCTTTTGTTGTATAACCTATGAGTTTTGCAGCGTCTTTTGTTGTTATATTTTTTATAGTCGCAGTTTTGAGTTTCAAAATTAAGGTCTCAATTTTTTCTGGAGCTTTGGGGGGATTTTCGGGCATAAATTCTTCGCGTAGATAGAATGAAAGTAACTCAGACAAAATTTCAAGAAGACGCAAATTTCTAGATGTCTTGTATGCTTCTGTTCTATATTTTAATGCCGTAGTTTCTATATCTTTTGTAAATCTACTTTTGCCAAAATGTGCATAATTGCCAAGAACATTTACCCAGCGTTTTGTGTTTTCAATGTGAAACCAAATGCACTTCCAATGTTTCTGGGCATTTAGTTCGTATGATGTTCCGGCTGGTGCAGCAAAATACATGTTACGACGCAATATTGTAGATTGCTTATTTAACTTTAATTTACATTCTCCATCGAGCGTAAAAACTACGAAGTGAAATTTCTCATTATCGCGACTTTGATAGTATCTACCATTATGCTCTGTTATTGCTGTATTTAAAATCCCTTCGGTTCTTAACATATCAAAGGGAAGAGTTCTCGGAGCCGAAATTTTATCACTTAAATTTGCAGATACTAAGTATTGTGGAAGTGTAGATGACGACAAATAATGTTCGCTACTATTTTTGGGCCATAGCTTTAATTCGTTGTCGGTTTTCATCTCCCAAAGATATTTTGTATTTTTCATAGTTATAGATTGATTTAATTCTTTACGTAGGTCAAAGAAAAAATATCCAAATTTTAAAACATATCCAAAATATCGTTTGCATTTTTTTAGAAATTTTGCATAATACAATCTACTTTATAAGTCTGTATATTTTGAAAATAAAATAAAAGGAAAGGTAATATAATGGAAAGACGTGATTTTATAAAGGGTGCTACGATTGTATCGGCTGCTAGTGTGTTGCCGAAGTTTTCATTCGGTAATGTAAAAGGCTCGGGCAAGATAAAAGTAGGCTTATGCGGTTGTGGTGGTAGAGGCGTTGGCGCATCTATCAATATGTTGGAAGCAGCTCCTAATGATGTTGAGTTTGTTGCTGTATGCGACCTCTTCCAAGAAAAACTCGATAGAGCCGCAAACAGAATTGCTAGTTTCGCAAAAAAACAAGGTAACAAAGAAGCATCAGCAGAAAAAATTAAAAAGTTCTATGGTTGGAATGCAATAGACGAAATGTTGAAGGAAGATATAGATGTTGTTATCGAAGCTACTCCACCAGTATTTAGAACTCCTCACTACGAAAAAATCGTTGCAGCTGGTAAGCACGCATTCCTTGAAAAACCAGCTTGCGTTGACGTAGTTCAAGCTAAGAAAATGTTAGAACTCGCAGACATTGCTGACAAAAAAGGTTTGAGTGTTGTTTGTGGAACTCAACGTCGCTATCATGAAGGATATCAAGAATTGGCAAAACGCGTTCAAGACGGTATGATTGGCGATATTTTAAATATTCGTGCTGTTTGGAATGATGGTGGTTATGTTGGTCATAAGCAACACGATCCCAAATCAGACATTTATGCTTTCGATACTATGGAATATCAAATCCGTAATTGGTCGGGCTTTATTTGGTCATCGGGCGACCATATCGTAGAACAACACGTTCATAATCTCGACGTAGCAATGTGGTTCTTGGGTGATACTCGTAAGTGCGAAACTGTTCGTGGTATGGGTGGTCGTAGCACAGACTTACCTTATCCAAAATATGGCGATAGATTCAGTCACTTTGCTGTTGACCTTGATATGGGCGAAGGCTTGCGCATTGCAAGTTATTGTCATCAAGACGACCAAACGTCTCGTGAAATTGGCGAAACCTTCTATGGTACAAAGGGTATCGCATTGCCTTCGTATTTTGGCGGTGGTTGCATAATTACTGATAGAAAAGGTAAAGTATTGTACGAAGCACCAACTCCAAAGGTTCAAGCTATTGTTGCTGAACACAAATTCTTGATTGAATCAATTAAGACTGGTAAACAGGTAAATCGCTTGCGTCCATTGGTAAACTCGACAATGTTGGGTATTGCAGGTCGTGAAAGTGCTTACTCGGGCAAAAAGTTTAAGTATGATTGGTTCTTTGCAAAATCTAAGGGTACTTTGTATTGCGAAGAAAAGTTCGGTAAACTTCCTCTGCGTGCTGTTCCTGTTCCTGGAAAAACTCCAGTATTGTAATTTTTTATGTATTAGTAAAATGAAAAAATATATAATTTTATTAATAGCAGTTGTTGTAACGATGGTGCAGTTTGGTTGCACCTCGTGCAATACGTGTAAATCGCAAAAAGGTAAACGTAATATAGCTGTTCAGATTTACTCTTTCAGGAAATCAACAATGGAAGATGCTATGAAAGCTGTTAAGGCTATGGGCGTAAACTTGATTGAAGCGTCGCCAGAAGTTTATATTGGAGGCAAGTTCCCAAAGACAAAAATGAACTTGAAAATGAGCGACGAAGCTAAAGCGTATCTAAAAAAATTGCTTGCCGACAATGGTATGAAATTCACAGGTTTTGGTGTAATCAATACAAAGACTGAAGCAGAAGTTGAAGCATACTGCAAATTGGCAAAAGATTTTGATATTAAGTATATTTTGACTGAAGATCCTGTTCGTCAATTCCAATATTGGCAAAAGTATGGCGAAAAGTATGGTGTAACAATGGTAGTGCATCATCATGCTAACAATTCAGTAAATCAATATTGGAATCCAGCTGTTATGCGAATGTTTGTATCGCAGTATAGCAATGTAATGGCTAATCCCGATATTGGTCATTGGTCGCGTAGTAACATACAACCACATAAAGCTTTGAAAATTCTTCAAGGCGAAATCGGTTCTATGCATGTCAAAGACGAACGCGTATTTGGTGCCCCTGACAGAGACCCAGTGCCAATGGGACAAGGCGGTATTGATTTGAAGGCTGTTTTGGCTGAACTAGACAGACAAGGTTACACTGGATATTTAGTTGTAGAACACGAAACAGACTGGGATGATCCAGCACCATCAATCGCAAAATCTGTAAAATTCCTACAAAATAATTAATACTAAGGACAGAAGAAATTTCGTAAAAAATTCATTACTTGCAGGCAGTGCTATGATGGCTTCGGCAGGCAGTGCTATGGCTAGCGATAATAAAAATCCGTTTAAACGCGAAGCATTCAAGGCAAAGTTCGCAGCGAACTTTTACTTGATTATGAAGCCGTCAACAAAAGGAATGTCGTATGTAGATAAACTTCGTTTCTTCTATGATTGCGGTTTCAGAGCTTTGGAAGATAATGATATGGCTCGTCGTCCAGTTGAAGACCAAAAAATCATCGCCAAAGAAATGGAACGTTTGGGTATGGAAATGGGTGTATATACATCGTATGCGCCATTCAACGATATGTGGATGACTGGTAATCGTGCAAATTATAAGCAAAAAATACCAAATAAAAAAGAAGCAATCGAACGCATCAAAAAGCAGATAACTGAAAATGTAGAAGTTGGAAAACGTGTAAATGCAAAGTTTACAACAATCGTTCCAGGAATGTACGATGAACAACTCGACTTTGGTTTTCAGTTTGCAAACGTTGTTGAACACTTGAAGTACGCAACAGAAATCTGCGAAAAGGCAGGGCTTACAATAGTATTAGAACCACTTTGTGTACGCCATCCAGGTATGTGGTTGCGTAGAAGTGCCGATGCTTATGCTCTCTGCAAAGCAGTTGGTAGTCCAAATTGCAAAATTCTTTACGACGTATATCATCAACAAGTAACTGAAGGTAACTTAATGCGTAGTATGGAACTTGCTTGGGACGAAATCGGGTACTTCCATTATGGCGATGTTCCAATGCGTACAGAACCAGAAAGTGGCGAAATAAATTATCGCAATATAACTCAGTATATTTGGGATAAAGGGTATCGTGGTTGTATCGGTACAGAACACTTCTTGTCTGATATTTCAGTTGAAGGCGATAAAAAATTTGTAGATGTTTATCACAATATTGACGTAAAATAAAGGCTTTCAATGAAAACTATTTTAGGCGTAGATATCGGTGGTACAAAGTGTATGGTATGCTTGGGGGAAGCATCAGATAACGGCGAAATTGTAATTCTTAAAAAAGTGCGTTTTGAAACCGATTCTGATAATCCTGAACAAAGCATGGAGCGTATTTCCGATGAACTCGCAAAAATGGTTGAAGGTTACGAAGGTGGTAAAACTGTTGCCATTGGTGTAAGTGTAGGTGGATATATTGATTCAAAGAACGGTATAATAGTTTCTACACCTGTAATACCAATGCTGAAAAATTATCCTATAGGCGAAATGCTTTCAAAGCGTTTCGGAGCTAAAACGTTTGTGCAGAACGATGCAAACGCTTGTGCTCTTGCTGAATGGATATATGGTGCTGGCAAAGGAAGTGAAAATATGATTTTCCTCACTTGCGGAACAGGTCTTGGTGGTGGTTTGATTTTAGGTGGCAGACTTCATGAAGGTGCATGTTCTAATGCAGGAGAAGTTGGTCATATAAGATTAGATAGAGTTGGTCCAGTAGGCTGTGGCAAAGCTGGTTCTTTTGAAGGCTTTTGTTCTGGTGCAGGAATCACTCAGTATGCAAAAATGCGTGCATTAGAAGCTCTGCAAGGCTCAAAAGGTTTTGCATTTGCTCCAACTCTGAAAAGTATCGAACAACTTACGCCAAAAACATTAGAAGTTGCCGCTAATGCGGGCGATGCTGATGCGTTGGCTTTTTTTAATGAAATTGGCGAAAATTTGGGCAAAGGTTTGGCTATTTTAGTCGATATTTTAAACCCAGATTCAATCGTAATAGGTAGTGTTTTTGTTCGTTGCGAAAATCTTTTGCGCGAACCAATGCAAAAAGCTTTGAATGCCGAAGCTCAGTCTGTTTCAGCAAAGGCGTGTAAAGTATTGCCTGCAAAATTGGGCGATGACATCGGTTTATATGCGGCTTTTGCAACAGCTCTAAATGGTTTAAATTCTAAATAAAATGAAAGATTATACAACTCAAATTACTAATTACATTCAAGATCTTACCGATGCTTTAAATAAGCTAGATAAGAACGAAATCAACGCATTTATAAATACGCTTGAAGATGCTCGTTTGTCTCAAAAGCAAATATTTATAATGGGTAATGGAGGTAGTGCTTCAACAGCATCACACTTTGTTTGCGACTTTAACAAAGGTGCAAGCTATGGTATGGAAAATCCAAGATACAAGTTTATCTGCTTAAACGATAGCATTTCTACTTTGACTGCATATTCTAACGATGTAGCATACGAAGATGCTTTTGTTGAATTGCTAAAAAATTACTATCAAGAAGGCGATGTTGTTATCGGTATTTCTGGTAGTGGTAATTCGAAGAATGTATTGAAAGCTATTGAATATGCAAATGCAAATGGTGGAAAAACTGTTGGTATAACAGGCTATAATGGTGGAAAGCTAAAACAAATTGCACATCAAAGTGTAAATGCTAACATAGATGATATGCAAATTAGCGAAGACATACATATGATTTTAGATCACTTGTGTATGAAAACTATCTGCCAATCTCGTTAATACATTTTATACATAAAAACAAAAAAAGAGCAATTAATGCTCTTTTTTTTTGTGAATATTAATGTATTGTAAGAAAGAGTTCTCGCATAATGGCTTCGTCATTATTTGGACGTTCAATTAGAGCATTGAATGCTTTAATTAAGTTCATCTGAATATCTAGGAGTTTCTTCAATGGAAACCTTGATGCAATAGAAGCAAGTCGACTTTCTACATACGCAGTATTTTGTGAGAAAATATTGTAGCATGTTTTTTCATCACATCCTTCAAAATATTTGCCGTATACATTGCCTGCATTTGCAATAGACCCATACGGAAGTTTAAACGATACCTTTGGAAGTATATTTGAATCCATTAACGAACGCAGTTGAATAAGTATAGAATTTTGACGTTGTATTGCGGTTATTATAGGACGTGCCGAAGCTGATTTATTTGTAAAAAAGTATCTACGCAATACAGCCATAGCAACATTCATCTTGCCAGAATAAAATGCGTTGGTAATTTCAAAAAAGTCGCCTTCGCCAAAAATTGGAACCATTTCCATTACGTCTTTTTCTGTTATTGGGCGTTCAAAATTTACATAGGCAGATAATTTTTTCAATTCTTGTAAAGCCATTCTAGTATTGTTTGCTACAATGCTAGCAATAGTTTCAGCAACATTATGTTCGAGAGATACTCCTATTTTTTTTGCTTCGCTTTTAAGTAAATCTGCACAAACATTATCTACATTTTTTGTTTTAAAATCTTCAAATTCAGCAATGGCAGATAACGCTTTAAGACTTTTGTTTAATCGGTTTACGGGCGATGCGTTCATTATAACAATGGCATCGTTAGGCGATAATTCCGCAAAAGTTTTTGCCATATATTCAAGTGTTTCTTTAACTTGATCATTTTTTGCAATAGGGGAATCGTTCAAAAAGTTTACGTTTCTAGCCCATACAACTTTTTTACCACCAAAGAGAGGAACAGTTAAAGCGGCATCAATAATTCTTTTACAGACGCTAATGGCATCGTCTATCTTATTTACCGTTGAATCTATAATTTCAAGCGACATATCATCAACGACATCGCGCGATGCTTCTTCATACATTTCGCGAGCTTTGTTAGCTGCAATGAAGTCGTCGTCTGATATTACAAGATGTAAAACTTTTTCTGACATACTCTTTCTATGTTTTTTTTTTGCTCAATTATGTCAATCTAAATAATGGTAATGTTTAGGCTTTAATGCAAAAAAAGTTTGCAAAACAGTTGTTTTGTATTGAAAATACTATAATTACAAAAACGTTTAACTTGTTTTTTATATGAAGAAAATTATCTATATATTGTTATTTTTTATCGTTTTGTCTGTATCGGGATATGGTGCAGAATACGAAAAGCCTGTTGTTGAAACAAATAAGTTGTGGGAGAATGTTCCATCGGCTCTAAAAAAGGCTAATTGGATGTGGCCAGGCGAAGGCTCGTGGGGATACGATATTACTCATACGTATGCTGGTTTTAGAAAAAGTTTCGATATAAAAAAACTTCCACCAAAGGCAGCAATGTATATTACTGCTGATGCGACGTATCGCCTTTATGTAAACGGAAAGTTTGTTTGTAATGGTCCAGCACGAGGTTATCAACGTTCTTGGCCATACGATGAAGTAGATGTTTCTAAATATTTGCAAATTGGTAAAAATGTAATAGCTGTTAGAGTTCATAATCCGGGAAGACATACATTTAGCTATGTATTTGAAGGACGGGCAGGGGTGTTGTTTGCTTTAGATATGGGCAATGATAACATTGTTATATCTGACTCTAAAATAAAATGTAGAAGATTATCGGGTTATGCTCGTACAACTGCTCCATATTCTGTTCAACGAGAAAATCAAGAGCACGTTGACTTACGCATAGAAAATCCAGAATGGATTTTACCAGCTTTTGATGATTCGTCTTGGGATACTGGTACAAAATGGGCTAAATCTTGCTACAATGCTATGCCTTACTATACATTTGAAGAACGTATGATTCCAATGAACGAGTACAAAATTATACCGATGAAAACTTTGGTTGCAGAAGGCGAAGGTAAGTCAATAGATGATTCTGATAATGTTCATAATGTTGCAAAACTCATAGCTTTAGAAGGCGAAAAATTGCAAAATGCTATTGAAAAACAACAAGAGTATTTTGTGGTTTCAGCGACATCAAAAGGAATGCAACGTTCGTATTTAATTGATTTCGGACGTGTGAATGTAGGTATTCCAATTTTCAAGGTTGAAGGTGCTAAGGGTGGTGAAATTGTAGACATTGTCTTTACTGAATACTATACAGATGGATTTGATATTGATAACCCTTACAATGTAGGTTCTATGCGTTCTATGGCAAATCGTATGATTTGTCGTGAGGGGGATTTTACGCATGAGTTCCATTCTCTACAAGGCTTTAGATATATGCTTGTCAGAGTACGCAATAACTCTAGTCAATTCAAGATAACACCAACTTTGCGTTGGGCTGCATATCCTCATGCTGATAAGGGCGTATTTAAAGTGTCTAATGAAAATGCTCAAAAAATATGGAATGCTTGCAAACATACTCAAAAAATATGCTCTTTAGATGCTTATGTAGATACACCTTTTAGAGAGCAAGCTCAATGGTGGGGAGATGCTCGTGTTCAGGCGTGGAATTCTTTTTTTATCTCTGGCGATACAAAATTATTGCGTAGAGGCATAAAATCTATCGCAATGCAACAAGTTCCCAACGGCTTGACATACGGACACGCTCCAACTTTTCCTCACTCGTGTATTTTGCCAGACTTTTCTCTTACTTGGATAATGACTCTTTGGGACTACTATTGGCAGACAGGTTCTATCGAACCTTATTTAACTCATAAGAAAGTTGTAGACGGTATTGTATCATATTTTGAAAATATGATAGACGAAAGAACTGGGTTGGTTAAATACGACAAACGTTATTGGTTGTTTTTAGATTGGACTGGTATTCAAAAAGGCGGTCAACCAGCAATATTAAATCATTGGTACTTGCAAGCTATGGACAAACTTGTTCGACTTTGTCGCGAAAATAATTTACAAGAAGATGCTAAACGTTATGAGCGTATAGCTCGCAACATCAGAAAGTCTATCGAAACTCATTTGATAGATAAAGATGGATTAGCAGTCGATGGTGTGTTTGAAAATGGCAAGCAAAATAAACTTCGCAGTATTCAAGCTCAGATAGTCTCGCGTATGAATAATATTGCAGGACATAACTTTGAAAAAGCTAAGAATGAAATAATTTTACCTTATTTACGTGAAGATTTAAAAACTCATGCCGAACCATCTTCATTTTGGGTTGTGTACGTTTTTAAGACAATGATAGACGCAGGTTACGAAAAAGACGTTTACAATTTTATAATGCGTAGATGGAAACAAATGGGCGAATACGGTACAACTTTTGAAAATTATGATGCCTCTAAAATGTCTCATTCTCATGCTTGGACAGCTCATCCCGCATTTATATTACCTCAAATATTGGGAGGTATAAAGCAACTGTCTGCTGGTTGGAAAAAAGTATCAATATCTCCTAGCTCTATTGAAGATTCGTATGAAATAGTTTATCCAACGCCATTGGGTGATATAAAAATTAAAAAATCAACAGGAGGTAAAGCCGAGATTGATGTTCCAAGTGGTATTGAGGTAGTTGAAAATTAAATTTAATATTTTATTTCTAAGTGGTTCTCAAAATTAGAATCACTTTTTTTTTATTATTATTTCATTTTTATTGACTTTTCCCGTTTTTATAAAATGATGTTCGCTGTCAGAGGGACATAATCAAATACGAAAGGAAAAAATAATATGCAAAATTATCTATATCTGTCGTTGTCTCCTGAAGCATTAATCGCATCAAATCTACCTCCCAAGGAATTTGGTTCGTATTTTGCAACAGGATCATTGCGTCGCAATTATTCACAGGCAATATTTTTTGAAGTAGATAAAAATTTTACTAGCGATTATCTTCCAGTTTCAAAAATTGATAAACTTTGTAAACCTCATACTGATGGTTCTCCTCATAAGTCAGTATATTTGTCGGTGTATAGAGTTTTGGAACATGTTCCTATGAGTGCTATCGGTAAACTATATGTCGTAACAAGTGATGGTAAAACTTTAGAGTTAGAACATTCAGAGTTTGTTCCCGATTCAAAAATACATCCGTATATGTATCAAACGTTGGCACCTGCACGCACTAGAGTTGTGAGTATTTTAAATCCATCTGAGTATTCTAACGATATAACTTCTACAACAAAACTTGTGCGTTTCGATAAAATCGCTTTCTGCGATATGAAATTAGGTGAATTAGAAAATGATATTTATAATGGCGATATGTCTGTTTTGCCATATAAAAATCAGTTCCACCTACGCGATTGCCTAATTCAAGTTTCATCGAAAGGTGGTAAAAATAGTAAAGTCTTATTGCGTACAACTAGTGAGTTTCCTTATAGAATGATTCGCTCGGGCTTTTATGTAGCAGGCGAGGGGAAAATGCTTTTCTACTCAATGCCGTCTATAAAACAACTGGAAGACGAACATTACGATTGGTGGCGATCTGCATCGTTACAATAATAAAAGGAATATCTGAATAATTTTTAAGGAGTAGTGTTTACTGCTCCTTTTTTTTATTTAGACAGTCTTTGTATTTCTTGTTATAAGTTTTTCTATAATCTTATAACCAAATCCTTCAAATGTAATATCAGCCATTGTTGCTATCCAAACAAAAACAATGGCGAAAGATGTATATATAAGATATTGATTATATTCAGTTGCGAATGGCAATATACTAGCTACTAAAAGCAATAAGTTTGTAAAACTTACTAGAATAATCTTTAACTTGTTATTCTTACGCGATACTATCACTCTATAAGTACACATAGACATTACAAGTGTCCCTATGTAGGATATGGCAGTCCAACTTTTTAAGATATTCCATTCAATTATATCATTTGAAGCTAAAATAGTAATACATATTGATACTAACATAGCTTGATGAGGAAGTAAATACGCAACAAACGAAAGTGCAAAAAGTACCTTTTTCAAATTTGTGTCAATATCACATATCAAACGTACAATGAGTGCATATATACTTATAAATACTATGTTTGCACATTCCCAAACACTATTTGCGTAAAATTCAGGTTGAATATCTGTTGGGTTAATCAATCTGAATATGTTGCCATTAAAGATTGTCATATACATGAATGTAGTAAGCTTGTACAATGGATTATACAATAAAGGCAGTGCAAATATTATTGGAATTAATATAGTACGTAAAATATCGTTTTTATTTGATAAATTTTTCATATTTTTTGAGCATAAACGGTATAGTTTTTTTTCGTAAAAATCAAAAAAAAACTTGATTATTTGTCAATTTTTTGCGAGAAATATGGTACAACCTCTGCGGTGTTCGAGACTGCCTAATCTATTTCCCGCCTTAATGATTCTTTTTAGGGAGCTCGACTGCTTAATGTGGCTGTCATGCCGTCTAGAACGGAAGACAAAAGCATTGAGGGGAGCACCCACCTCGTATATGGAGGTCGAGAAATCAACTCGGCAAGACGGCACAAGTGGGGGTTGCCTATTTAAACGGGCACATTGAAACTATCGATTCCCATCTCGGCAAGACGGCACAAGTGGGGGGGGTGCCTATTTTATAGATGCCATTATGACGAGAAGAATAATATGCGACATCAGATACAGTAAGTTCATCTTGTTTGAATGTTGTCTGAAAAATGTATTTGGTATAACATATAGGTAGAATTTTTGATTGTTACCGACAATTAATTAAAAGTCGGTTTTTTTATTTAAAGTAAACAAATAATGAGAAATAGTAAGGGTATCATTGAAGAATTATAGAGCATTATCTTGGTTATCGGCATTGTATTTTATAGAAGGGTTGCCAAATGCGATAGTAGCATCGTTATCTGTCGGTTTTTACAAATCTATGGGTATGGATAACGCCTCTATTGCTATGCTTACAAGTTTCTTGTATTTGCCATGGGTCTTGAAGGGCTTTTGGGGACCTCTAGTAGATTCTTATTCTAACAAACGCAGTTGGATTTTATTTTGTGCCAGTGTGTTTTTTGTATGTTTTTTGGGGTTGGTTCTAGCTCAATTTAGCTCGCATTGGATATTTTTGACTGCTTCTATTTTTTGGCTATTAGGTTTTGTATCGGCAACTTATGATATCTCGGCTGATGGTTTTTATATGCTAGCTCTTACTCCGAAAGAACAGTCGTTTTACGTGGGAATTAGAAACGCCTTTTATAGAGTAGCTGTATTGTTCGGACAAGGAGCGATGATGTCAATAGCTGGTTTTTCAAAGGAAATTTTTGGATCGATTGAACGTGGATGGGCTACATCGTTTGGAATTTGTGCATTGGTTGTTGGTATTTCTGTTCCATTTTTAAAGTACTCTATGCCAAAGAGTGTTGATGACATCAAACGCAAAACCGAAAACTTTAAAGATGTTTTTGTCGGAATTTCTAGAGCTTTTAAAGAGTTTTTTACAAAAAAGAACATATTTTGTATATTGGCTTTTGTGATATTTTATCGCTTTGCCGAAGCTCAGTTGTTGCGAATTGTTCAACCATTTTTTATGGATTCTATCGCAGATGGTGGTCTTGGAATGAGTGAAACTCAGGTTGGGCTTATTTATGGTACAATAGCTCCAATAGCGTTGTTAGGCGGAGGTATTATAGGTGGGATGTTAATATCTAAACGAGGTTTAGTTCGTTGTATGTTAATTATGGCATGTGCGCTAAATTTACCCAACTTGATTTATGTCTATATGGCAATGTTTCAACCTCAAAGTATGGTTGTTAATTCAGCATTAATTTCTATTGAGCAATTTGGTTATGGCTTTGGCTTTGCGGGCTTTATGGTATTTTTAATGTGGGCATCTAAAGGTGAAAATCAAACATCGAGCTATGCTATATGCACATCGTTAATGGCTCTTGGAATAGTCCTTCCTGGATGCTTTAGTGGAGAAATTCAAATGTCGTTGGGATATTTAAACTTCTTTACTTGGATTATGTTTTCAACATTGGTATCATTTGCAGTTACATTTTGGGCTGTTTTGGTAGTAAAAAAATCGGGTGGATACTAATTTTTTATTGCAAAAAACAACTTTGAAGTATTTTATTTTAGACAATGAAGAATTTAGGTGCAAAATTAAAGGCGGCAAGAGAAGCGAAAGAGCTATCTCTTAAGGATGTTCATGAAGCAACAAAGTTGCGTGTCGATATGCTTGAAAATCTTGAAAATGGTATTTTCGATGATAAACTAGCAGAGATTTATCGCGGAGGTTTTTTGCGTATATACGCATCATTCTTGAAGTTTGATGAAAAAGAAATTATGCGAGAATATAAAACAGCAATGGCAATGCGTCCATCTGAAGAATATCGTCCGCAAGTTTCGGTAGTTCCGTCGGAGGAAGAAGTACCACAACCTACAAAGTTTAATGATGTTGTTGAAGATGATACTCAGGTATCTGATAATACTACAAAATACATAAAAATGGGTGGTGTTTTTGTTCTTACGATTTTGACAATCATTATTTTGGCTATGATGATTTCATCGTTGATGAGTTCTGATAAGAAGGCTATTGATGATGATGCTACAATACAAAATCAACCTCAACAAGTAGTTGAACATAAAGAAGAGGTAAAAGCTCCAATAAATGATGTAGTTGTTCAAAAGCCCGTTTTAGTTATTTCGGCTTATGCTGATACATACGTTACAGTGTCAAAGCCTATGAGTAATGCAGCTCCATTGTTTACAGCCACAATAAAAGGTGGAACTACAAAAGAATTTCCTCTTGAAGAAGCTTTGATGGTTAGAGTTTTAGATGCGTCTAAAATAAAAATGATGAAAAATTCGCAAGTTATATACGATAAAACTTTAACTGGTGTGCGAGTCTTTAATGTATCGGCACGCTAAATAAATTTTTTACATAATTTGTGGCGGTGCATTTGCTCCGCCTTTTTTTTCTATTTAGAACTCAATTGAAAGGAATAAAATGTTAGTACATACTGTTATTTTTAGAACTCGCAATAAAGATAAATTAACTCATTTACGTGAAGGATTAGAAACCTTAAAAAACATAGATGGGGTAGCGTTTATACATATTGGAGAACCCGTTGCTAGTGCTCGTCCAGTAGTAGATGATTTTTTTGATTTTGCTCTTACTGTAGCTTTTAACGATGATGAAGTAGGACTTAAAAGATACGCAGAACACCCAATACACGTTAATTTTGTTGAAAATTATATAAAACCTGCTGGTGCAAAAATACAGGTTTTTGATATAAAATAATGTCTAAATCACTTACACAAAATACACAAAATTGCCAATACATAGCTTCTGCTGTTGAGCGTGAGGGCGGTAGGGCTTTTTATGTTGGTGGTTGTGTGCGAGATTCTCTTTTAGGGAAGACTCCAAAGGACATCGATATAGAAATTTATGGGTTATCGTCCAAGAAAATTGAAGCTATATTGCGTAAGAAATTTCGAGTTGAAGTAGTTGGCAAAAGTTTTGGAGTTTGGATTTTAAAAGGGTGTGATATAGATGTAAGTATGCCTCGTCGAGAGCGTAAAAATGGCGAAGGTCACAAGGCTTTTGTAATTGAAGGCGATCCATTTATGTCGCACGAAGAAGCCTGTGCACGTCGAGATTTTACAATAAATGCAATATTGCAAGACATCTTAACTGGCGAGATAATTGATCCATATAATGGGAAGCGAGATTTAGAGCAAAAAATTTTGCGTCATACATCATCTCGATTTAGTGAAGATTCTTTGCGTGTGTTGCGTGCCATGCAGTTTGCTGCTCGTTTTAATTTTGACGTAGCTCCCGAAACAGTTGAATTATGTTCATCT
>JAGAOA010000027.1 GCA_017623955.1 Opitutales bacterium | reverse complement strand
GGGTATCAAATGTTAATCTTTATTGTTTTGATGTTTGGGGCAATGTATTTTTTGATGATTGCACCACAACGTAAACGTCAGAAACAACATCAACAGATGATAAAAGAACTGAAATCTGGCGATAAAGTAATCACTATTGGTGGTATTATCGGTGTAATCACAAACGTGAAAGAAAAAACATTTGTACTAAAACTTTGTGATAATACAAAAGTAGAGTTTTTGAAATCTGCAATTAGCGAAAAGATGGCAGAGGATTTTGTCGAAGAAACAAAATAATATTTTTCTCTTGCTTGTTACGCCGCAGTTGTGATACAGCGGCGTTTTTGTGAATTTATAAACTATAACAAGTATAAAATAAATGTCATTACCAGGAACAAACAGTAATTCAGGAATTCTTTGGAAGTTTGTAATTACCGCGTTAGTGGTTATTTGGGCAGCATCATCGATGTTCCCAGTTACAGACACTCCGTTTGAAGAGTTCATAAAAACACGTGCAACAGCTCAACAAGATGAGTTTGCAAAAAAAATCTTACCAGCAGCGGAAGCACGTGTTGATAAAGTAAATTATAAAAATAATCCAGCTAAGTCGCCAACACTGTATATTGCATTGCGTGACTATGCTAATGCTAACGATATCGATTTGTCGGTATATTTCCCAGAAATTAAGGTATCTGACATCAAGGTGTTGAAGAAACGTAACGATATTCTCTTAAAAGAATTGTATCGTCAAAGTAAGGGAGCTCTTAAAAAGGGTCTAGACTTGCAAGGTGGTGTTTCGTTTACATTGGAAATTGATGACAAAAATCTTGAAAGTGGTGAAATGGAACGTCAGGGACAACTCGAAGACGTTTTAGTTGTGATGAATAATCGTATTAATGGATTGGGTGTAACAGAGCCAACAATACGTGTAATGGGTGGTAATTCTATTGAGGTTCAAATGCCTGGTGTGTCGTTGAAAGATAACCCTGAAGCTATTGAAGAACTTTCGCGTCCTGCAAAATTGGAATTCCGCAAGGTACATCGTTTTAAACGTCCAACATCTGCAAAACCTCCTATTAGTGAAATCCCAGCAGGTTATGAAGTAATGATGATGGAAAGCGAACGTGGTGGTCAGATTATTGCAGAGCCATTGTATGTTCGTATTCGTCCAGAAGCATCTGGTGATATCATCAAGAAGGCATATCCTGCAATGGAAGATACTAGTCGCTTTAGCGTAAGTATGGAATTTACTTCTGAAGGTTCTAAGGTTTTTGAAAGAATTACAAAGACAATTTTAGATGAGGATAAACAAACAGGTGTAAAACAACCACTGGCAATTGTGCTTGATGGTCGTTTGATGAGTGCTCCAAATATTCAGAGCGTAATTAGTGATAGAGGTTCTATTACAGGAAACTTTACACGTCGTGAAGCTATTGAATTGGCTAATGCTTTGAATAATCCGTTGTCGGTTGGTTTGAAACGTACTTCGTTGAACGAAGTTGGTCCATCTTTGGCAGAAACTGCTAAAGATAGCTCGTTCATGGCTGCTGCTGTGGGTACATCGTTGACAGTGTTGTTTATGATTTTAGTTTATAAATCGATGGGCTTTATTGCAGTTATATCGGTGTTTGCTAATATCTTTATTCTAGTTGGGGTATTGGCTAGTTTTTGTGCAACTATGACTCTTCCGGGTATTGCAGCGTTGGTATTGACGCTCGGTATGGCTGTTGACTCTAATATCCTCGTGTTTGAACGTATGCGTGAAGAATCGCTCAATGGCAAGAGTTTGTGGACATCTCTGATGGCTGGTTATGAAAAAGCATTCTCGGCCATCGTCGACGCTAATATAACAACTCTCATTTCTGCTATTATTCTTTGGAAATTTGGTACAGGTCCAGTTAAGGGTTTCGGTATTACATTGGCAGTTGGTATTTTTACAACATTGTTTGCATGCTTGGTAATTAGCCGTTTTATGCTTGAATTTGCTGTAAAATACAACATAGTTCGCAAATCGTTGCAAAAAGGTCTTATTACAAACCAAACAAATGTTGACTTCTTCAAATATGTAAAGGGCTCTTTCGTAATATCGTGGTTGATTGTGGTATTGGGTATTGCAACTGTAATTTATCGTGGCGATAAGACTTTGAGTATCGACTTTACTGGTGGTGATATTGTTTCTTTAAGCTATAATGCCGATAAGAAAATTCCAATAGAAGAAATCTTAAAAATGAGTACAGCAACTGGCGAAGGTTTGGGTGAAGTTCAAGCGTCGTATCAAGTTGATTTGGCTTCAAAGGCAGAGCGTTTAGTTCTTCAAGTTGAAAGTGAAAAGGGCGAACAAGCTTTTGAAGAATTACAAAAACGCTTTCCAGATGCTGGTTTAAAATTGGTATCGCAAACAAGTGTTGGTGCGTCCGTAAGTAGTGATATTACAAAAGATGCGTTCATTGCTATTATGTTATCAATGTTGGCAATTCTTGTTTACGTTGCATTCCGTTTTGAATTTAGTTATGGTATTGGTGCGTTGGTAGCTACATTCCACGACGTTATAATGAGTATTGGTTTATATGTAATATTCGGAATGTTGGGTGTAGGTTCTGGTCAGTTCTCGGCACCTATGGTGGCGGCAGTTCTCATGGTTATGGGATATTCTATTAACGACAAAATCGTTGTGTTCGACCGTATTCGTGAAGAGCTCGAATTGAAACCAACGATGTCTTTGAAAGATGTTGTAAACTATTCAATCAATAGAACGCTTTCTAGAACATTACTGACTTCGGTAACTACGTTCTTATCTGCTGTGGCCTTGTTCGTATTCGGTACAGGTATTATTGTAGACTTCTCGTTAGTGTTTATTATAGGTATTACAGTTGGTACATTCTCATCAATATTTATTGCTAGCCCAGTATTCTACTGGTGGAACAAAGGCAATAGAGACAAGGTTGAAAAAACTGTTGAACCTGAAGCACGTAGTTGGGAATAGTTCTAAAATTTTTCGAAAATCAAAAGAAGACAATCATGTGGTTGTCTTCTTTTTTCTACTTTTTTTCTTGTAAAGTAGATATTTTTTAATACCTTGTCGACCATCGTTAAATATCTGAAGTATGCTGTATATAGAATAAATGTTCTTTCAGATATTTGTAGTAAAACTTAAATTTTGTGAAAAAATATGAAAAAAATCTTGGTTTCTTTTATCTTATTGTCTTCAATGTTTATATATGCTGATGTCGCAAATAAATCGACTTCAATAGACTATCAAACGCCTCTTTCATTTACTTCTACAATTAATACAGATTGGGATTTTTGGAAAAATTGTTCGTATAATTATGGTTTTAAAGTAGATAAAATTCAGGTTCCGATTTTTTTCGATTCCTCTATTATGACAAATTCTACAATTATGGTTAGAGGTAGAGATGTACATAAAAAGCGTTGGGGGTTGCATCTATTTGAAGGGTATGCGGCTGATGATAAATCACGCATAACAATGCTTGTAAACAAACATGTTGAAGAAGGGTATCCTGTTGGAGAATTGTATTATTTCGGAACCGCTTATAATCAAATGGCAGATATGCCTTATTTTTGGTTTAGAGTTGGTAGCGATGTTCCGTATCACTCATATATGTTTTCTCGTGATAGAGCTATTTTTTATGGCGAAGTTGAAATGCGTAGTCCGATAGTACTTGGTAGCATAGGCAAGGATGACCTTCGCGATACTCCTGTGAAATGGAAGGAACAACAAAAAATAAGAAAAGAAGCTAGAAAACGCATAAAACGCGAAGATTTCGAGACAGAAAGTTATTATAAGCATGCTGTTGAAGGAGAAGTTTACAAAGAATTTGCTAAGTATTCAAAAAAGAAATTATTGAAGAAGGCGAAAGATGGAACGATATTTTATGACAAGGATAGAAAGATTGTAGTGATAAAGATAGACGGAAAATGGCACAAACTAGAAACCACGCCTATTGAAATGGATTTAGACAAATAGAAAAAATGCGTGAAATTGGACTGATACTGGCTTTCTAGAAAGGAATGCAATAGTCACGTACTATTTTGTGTACGCTCCTATCGCATTCCTTTCATCAAAAGACCAGTCTGAGCCACAATTTGACGCATTTTTTTTGTTCGAACTATCAACATAATATATTTTTACTTGATATATACTTTCTAGAAAGGAATGCAATAGTTACGTACTGTTTTTTGTACGCTTCTATCGCCTTTCTTTCATCAAAAGACCAGTCTGCACCACAATTTGACGTATTTTTTTACACTTTGTCACACTATTTTTATTTTTATGGCTAATCCAAGTTATTTTTGTGGCAAAAAATTGTATTATTTTGTTGAAAATATATGCATATTTGTAAAGATAGACGGTAACTATGAATAGGAAAAATTTTTTTTGTATCTTACTTTTTGGTGCTAGTTCTATTTTTGCATTAGCACAACATACTATCGTTATTGATGGTGATGCTCAACATTCAAATGTTCCAGTTTATAAAGTGGCTATTACCTCGTCAAATGCAAAGCTTCAACAGCTTGCAAAACGTGCTTTTTCAACGCACGGTAGCTATATATCAGTTAATCAAGCAAATGCTCAGTTCGTTTTTAATTTTGAGCAAGCATCGGCAAATTCTGTTCGTGTGTCGGTAAAAGGGTCTCGTTCTACCGAGCGTATTGTTTCGGCATCTAATTTAGTAAATGCGTTGATGAAAGCTTGTGACATAGCAGTTGAAAGTACTTTGCGTTCAAAAGGCTATTTTGCTGGAAAATTAGCTTTTGCATATTCTAAAGTTGGAGGTGGCTCTTCTGAAATAGCTGTTTCGGATATGGTTTTTCAAAATATTCGTATAATTACAAAGGATAAATCAGATTCTATGTGGCCGCATTTTTCTCCCGATGGTTCTCGCCTAGCTTATACAGGATACTATCGTGCAGGATTTATGGATTTGTTTATGATAGATTTAAACTCAAATACACGCAAAACATTGGCATCGTATAAGGGTAGTAATTGTGATGGGGCTATGTCTCCCGATGGTTCTAAAATGGCTGTTATTTTGACTTCATCGGGCAATGCCGAAATCTGGGTTGGTAATTCTCAATGCAAAGGTTTGCGTAAGGTTACTAAAACGTCTTCAACAGAAAGTTCGGTTAGCTTTTCGCCAGATGGTAAACGTTTGATTTTCGCTAGCGATGTTCGTGGTCGTCCACAAGTCTATACTATGCCTGTTAGTGGTGGACGTATGCAAGTTGTATCTTCGCGTTTGAGCAATTATTGCTCTGAACCTGATTGGAATTGGGTAAATCCCGATTTAGTTGTCTTTACAATCGCACAAGGTAGGGGTTTTCAAGTTGCAACATATAATATGAAAACCCGCGAGGCAAAAGTTGTAAGTAAAGGTGCAAGTACATCGGGTGCAAAATGGCTTAGCGATGGTCGCCACATTGTCTGTCAAAAGGCTTTTGGTAAAAATCGTCAATTATATATAATCGATACGGAAACAGGTCGTCAAACAGCATTGCATTCTAAAACGCTCGGTTCTTTGACTGATCCAGATTTTGTTTACACATCACGATAATGAACATAGTAACACTTGATTTAGAGGGAGTTTTAATTCCTGAAATTTGGATAGCGTTTGCAGAAGCTTCTGGCATTCCAGAGCTACGTAGAACTACTCGCGATGAGCCAGATTACGATAAGCTTATGCGTTATCGCTTGGACATTTTATCTAAACGCGGAATTAAGCTTTCAGATATCCAAGATGTAATTGCAACTTTAGAGCCTCTTGATGGAGCTTGCGAGTTTATGCAGTGGTTGACATCAAAAACACGTGCGATAATTTTGTCGGATACATTTGAAGAGTTCGCACGTCCATTGATGGCAAAACTTGGGTTCCCAACATTGTTCTGTCATGATTTAGTGATAGATTCTAACGGTTTTGTATCGGATTATCGTTTGCGTATAGATGATCAAAAACGTAAAACAGTTGAAGCTTTTAAAGCTCTCAATTTTAAAGTAATTTCTACTGGAGATTCTTATAACGATTTATCTATGTTGCGCGCCGCAAATTATTCAGTAATGTATAGACCAACTGAGAAATTTGCAGCAGAAAATTCAGATATAGAAGTTGCAACAAATTATCAAGAATTGAAAGCGTCGTTTGAACGCTTTATGGCACTTTAACGAAATATTATTATGGCAAAAGAAAAGCAATTAGGTAGATACGCCGCTAGAGGTGTGTCGGCAGGCAAAGAAGAAGTACACGCAGCTGTAGACAAGCTTGATCAAGGCGTATTTAAAGGTGCATTCTGCAAAATTACAGAAGATTATCTTACCGGTTCAAAGAAAAAGTGCAATGTCATTCATTCAGATGGTAGTGGTACAAAATCTATCATTGCATATTTGTATTTTAAAGAAACAGGAGACGCTTCCGTTTTTCGAGGTATATCGCAAGATTCAATCGTTATGAATATCGATGACTTGCTATGTATCGGTGCAGTAGAGAGAATTTTGCTATCTAACACTGTCAATAGAAACGCTAAGAATTTTACAGGAGCTGCGCTTGCTCAGTTGATTTTAGGTTCGGAAGAATTTCTTGCAAAGCTTCGTAAGTTGGGTGTCCAAATTTATTCGGGCGGAGGCGAAACTGCTGATGTTGGAGACCTTACTGGTGCTGTT
>JAGAOA010000007.1 GCA_017623955.1 Opitutales bacterium | reverse complement strand
TTCTCTTGTTCTTGTTTAACTGGCTCATCATCAGAGAATAATGAGTCAAAGTCGTCGAAGTCGTCAAATTCTTGCTTGCGACGTTCAATCATTTCATTGCGCTCTGTTGCAAAGCCTTTTTCCTCAAAAATCGGTTGGTCATCTTCCATACCACGTTGACCAGCAAGCAATGCTTGTTGCTCACGCTCAGCCTCTGCTTCGTCCCAAGTTTGGCGAACTGGTTGTGCGTTTTCTGTGTTCTCCAAAACTTGAGGGCGGTCATAATCCTGTGAATTGTCAACGATTTTTACTTCATCCTTCTCCGCACTTTTACCACGGAAGAAAATTGAACCTTTCTTGTTTGTAATGGAAAGTACCAAATCAACCAACAAAATAATGATAAAGGCAACTGCTGCAATTAGCGCAATAATTGTAAATACATTTAAAATTGCTTCTGCTATTGGTTCCATTTTTCATTTGCTCCTTGTTTTTGAAATTTTAATATCTATGACTAGATTTAGAATGAATGGCACGAAGCCATACTGGTGGAAGCGATGGGAATCGAACCCATGTCCAAGCAGTATTCAAATCCACCCTCTACACGTTTAGTTTAATTGTAGAATTTAACCCAATTAAGAACAACAAACAAATCTCAATCAGGCGATTTTGTCTAAATTAACCCCAAGCCGACAAACTATTCTTGGGAGTGGTATGTCGGGGTTCAAGCCCGCCAAAATTCCCGCCATACCAAAGGAATTTAGGCGAACTGTCCTACGATTAAGCGTAAGCAACTGCACCGAAGTTGGTAGCAGGCATTACGTTAACGTTGTTTGCTTTAGATTCAGCATTTAAATTTAATTTCCGTTTTTAACGCAGGCGAGCCTGCGACGTGCAAAGTAGAAAGAATATCCACCTGTCGAAACCAGTACGCTCCCCTAACCTAGGGAAGTTACCTAGCCATTTTAATTTCTCGTTGAACTTCGCGTTGCAAATCGCGCTTCTTTATAGTATCGCGCTTATCGTGCAATTTCTTACCTTTACAAATGGCGAGTTCAACCTTGACGAGCGAGCGCTCGAAATACAACTTCAAAGGCACAACCGTCAGTCCTTTCTGTGCTATCGCCTCGCTTAGGCGTGCAATCTCGGACTTGTGAAGAAGTAATTTTCGAGAACGACGTTCATCGGGAACAAAGTTCTGGGCGTATGGATACGTCTTGATATACATATTGATGATAAACGCTTCGCCGTCGCGCACAATAATATATGTATCATTGATGCTTGCGTGTCCCGACCGTATGGATTTTACTTCGGCTCCGACAAGGCTAAGCCCAGCGGAGAACTTTTCAAGCACAAAATACTCAAAGTGAGCGCGCTTATTGGTGGCAATTACCTTCATTCCTCCCTCCTATTATACCACAAATTTAAAATTTTTCAATACCTTTTGCAAAAAAATCTTATATTTTTACAAACACAAAAAAGGCTAAAAAAATTAGTCTTCTAATATTTTAAAGTTAATTTGTCTACGACGCAAATTAACGCTTTCGACTTGAATTCTAACTTTTTGACCTAATTGATAGTCGTGTTTTGAACCTGCGAGTTTATATAATTTTTCGATAAAAACGTAATTATCTGTTGGCAAATTCTCTAGAGGACACATACCTTCTACGGTATTTGGCAACGCAACAAACACACCAAAATTAGTTGCACCAGTTACAGTACCTTCGTATATTTCGCCTATATGATTTTGCATATAATCTGCCTTTTTAAGGTCGTCAACCTGACGTTCTGCAGACTCGGCAAGTTTCTCACGTTCACTTGTCAAATCGCTTGCTTCTTCGACAAATTCGCGATAATATTCAAGTGCTTTTTTATCCTTATTTCTGAGGTAGAATTTCTTTATAATTCTATGGATAAGCAAGTCAGGATAGCGTCGAATTGGTGAAGTAAAATGACAATAGTTTACAGCGGCAATACCAAAGTGTCCCAAGTTTTTTGGTGCATATCTTGCCTTTTGGAGGCTACGTAGCATAACCGAGTTTATAAGCATTTCATAAGGCTGACCCTCAACAGTTTTAAGCAAGCGTTGCAAGTCTTTTGGGGTAACCTTATCAGGATTGTTCGCGACTTTTAACCCAAATTGGCTGGCAAACTGGAAGAAATCGAACATTTTTTGCCCATCTGGCTGTTCGTGGACACGGAA